>RKSG01000164.1 GCA_007570995.1 Nitrospirales bacterium | reverse complement strand
GTTACCGATTCTCCGGCGGGACGGGCTGTTGGGGCCGTCTCTTCAGAGCCGGATGATTCATACCTTCGGGCTTGTCGAAGAAGAGGTTGACACGCGACTTCGGGGGATCATCCCCGTCGGTGGCCCGTTTCGCCTTGGCCTGCTGGCGTCCCCGCTTGGTGTGTCGGTATCACTCACGTCCACGGGATCTGAGAACATTCACGCAGATGCAGGCCGTGCGGGTCGTGCAGAGGCCTCCCGGGCGGGCAAATCCCGGGTTGTGCTCAAGCGTGTGATGGATGACGTCATTGCCGCCCTGGGCCACTATGTCGTGTCCGACAGCGGACAGCCTGTGGAAGCCGTTGTGGGGCAGCGTCTGCGGGAACGGGGATTCACCATTGCCGTAGCCGAGAGTTGTACCGGTGGGCTGATTGGACATCGTCTCACATCGGTGCCCGGCAGTTCAGCCTGTGTGGATCGGGGTGTGGTGTGTTACAGCAATGGCGCCAAGATGGATCTGCTGGGGGTGTCTGGATCGGTATTGAAACGACATGGGGCCGTGAGTGCGCAGGTGGCCAGGGCCATGGCTGAAGGGATACGAACGAGAAGCCGGGTGGACATCGGGTTGAGCGTGACGGGTCTTGCCGGGCCTGCAGGTGCAACCCCGCGCAAGCCTGTCGGTCTGGTGTATATCGGGCTGGCCACGCCGACGCAATCCCTGACAAAACAATTCCGCTTTCACGGTGATCGGCAAACCATCACCCTGCGATCTTCGCAAGGGGCTCTTGATGTGTTGCGGAGGTGGTTGTACGACCTGCCGATTGATGATGGCTGAGAGAGCCTTGTCCTGCTCATGGCACCGGCA
Source organism: Nitrospirales bacterium (assembly GCA_007570995.1). GTDB lineage: Bacteria > Nitrospirota > Nitrospiria > Nitrospirales > UBA8639 > Bin75. The sequence continues at coordinate 29,222 of RKSG01000164.1, read as the reverse complement.
AAGCAAAGGCAAAATTCTTGCCTGACAGTGTCTGTATTGTCAAGCAGGAAGGAGGTAGGAACAATGCCCGCAGAGCAAAAAAAATGGGTCATCTGATGGTTAGCAACATTGTTCTATGTGTGCTACCGTTTGTCGTGCAGGGGATGGAATGTATTGCCGACCTCTCGTAATGCGAGGGGTGTGGATGTGATTATTTACAGTCAGGATGCCCAAACAATGCACACGATCCAGGTCAAGACGTTATCTAAGCGGAATCCAGTTCCGTTGGGTTCAACCCTTGATACGTTGTTCGCGGATTTTTTCGCTGTGTGTATCCGTACCGTCAACCCGAACTCCGGTGCTGACGAACCGAACCCGGAATGTTTTGTGCTAAGGAAGGAAGAACTCCTCAACGGAATTTCAGAATGGGGAAAGGGTAAAAAGAAAGGCTACTGGTTAGAGTGCAAGGATTATGAACGTGATACTTTTCGCGAGCGATGGGATAAAATTGGACACGGGACCATTCCGTAACCTGCTGGATAGTCCTGAGCGAACCGCTCGTCGGGGGGAAGGTGTTCGTGGTACTGCGAACCTTTCTGGCGATTGAGTTGCCGGTCGACGTGCGGTCGGCCATCGTGCGAGAGGCACAACGGCTCTCACGGATGCTTGCGGCACACTCGAATGTTCTCTCGTGGGCCCGGCCTGATAATCTGCATGTAACCGTAAGGTTTTTCGGCGCGACGCTCGAAAGCCAGATGGCCGGGATTCGGCAGACGGTCGAGCGGGCGGTTTCGACACGACCCTCATTTGACATTGCCATCGGAGGGTTCGGTGCCTTTCCTGACCTGCGTGCCCCCCGCGTGTTGTGGGCCGGTGTCAACGGAGACGTGGCCGCCCTCACGGCGTTAGTCGAGGGCGTGGGAGTGGCAGTCGTTCCGTTGGGGTTTCCGCAGGAAGGGAAACCATTTCACCCGCATTTGACCGTGGCACGTGTCAGACGTGCGTACCGCGACGTGGGGAGCACGCTCAATGCTGCGGGAGTCTTCACGGCCCCGGTGACCTGCGGTCGTGTCCCCGTTGAACGGGTTGCCTTGTTCAGAAGCGATCGCCGACCGACTGGATCGGTGTACACGAAATTGTGGGACGTGGCATTGGATACGGAGGCTGGAGTGCCCTGAGTGCCTGCTGGACAGCAGGCGGGTGATGCGTGGGAGTGCTTGCCCTGTGTGGGAAGTCGATTGACAAAAAAATGTTGGCCTGACCGCAGGTTTTCAGATACGATAAACAGTGATATGAAGGGGCATGGTCTATCAGAACAAAAACGATCCGTGCGTCTGTGGAAAGAATGTGAGTGATATGTCTCGTGAAGAGACATCGGTCTGGAGACAGGGATGAAAGACCGTTATCCACGAGGTCAGGCTCTCACATGAAACATGGCAGGGGTGCTGGTCGTGAGGAGGCATTATGATTGAGCGAGCTGGGGACAACGAAGGAAAAAAGAGAGCACTGGAACTGGCCGTAGCCCAAATTGAAAAACAGTTTGGGAAAGGCTCAATCATGAAACTGGGCGTCGAAGACCTGTCGGCGGATGTCCAGGCCGTGTCCACGGGGTCGTTGTCCCTGGATATCGCCTTGGGAGTTGGCGGATTGCCTCGCGGTCGCGTGGTGGAAATTTTCGGTCCGGAATCCTCCGGGAAGACAACATTGTGCCTCCATGCCATCGCAGAAACCCAGAAAGCCGGCGGGTCTGCGGCGTTCATCGATGCGGAACATGCTCTGGACGTGTCCTATGCCCAGAAACTGGGCGTGAACACTGATGATCTGCTGGTGGCCCAGCCCGATACGGGGGAACAGGCTCTGGAGATTGCCGAGACACTGGTCCGAAGCGGCGCGATTGATCTGGTCGTCGTGGACTCCGTGGCGGCGTTGGTTCCCCGTGCGGAAATTGAAGGGGAGATGGGGGATTCCCACATGGGCCTTCAGGCCCGCCTGATGTCCCAGGCCCTTCGCAAACTGACCGGTGCCATTTCCAAATCCATGACCACGGTGATCTTCATTAACCAGATACGGATGAAAATCGGGGTGATGTTCGGCAATCCTGAAACCACGACGGGTGGCAATGCCCTGAAGTTTTATGCCTCGGTGCGGTTGGACATTCGGCGCATCGAGTCTATCAAGGATGGGCCGGATGTGATCGGGAGTCGGGTACGTGTCAAGGTGGTCAAAAACAAAACCGCCCCGCCATTCCGGCAGGCCGAGTTTGACATCATGTTTGCCGAGGGGGTGTCCAAAGCCGGCGAGCTGGTGGACCTTGGGGTTGAGAGAAAGATCGTCAATAAGGCCGGAGCCTGGTATTCGTTCAATGATGAACGGCTCGGCCAGGGTCGCGAGGCCGTCAAGTCATTTCTCAAGGAGACTCCCGAGCTTGCCCGGACAATCGACAGAAAAATTCGTGAGCAGGCAGGGTTACGTACCGCACCGGCACAGTCGGATGCAGCGAATGCGCCCGCGGCGAAAAAACAGGCCCCGGCACGGTGAGCGATCCAGGCATCGTGAGACGTCACGCGCGCCTGCGGGAGGGGAGCGGCCTGCCCACAACCCGGAGGCCGGGATATGAGCGGTCGCGCCTCTGCTGTGCGTGATCATTAAGTTCATCGCCAACCGCCAGGGATCCCGGGTTCCCTATGCCTTTACGCGCGGATGATCTTCGTCAGTCCTTCCTCGATTTTTTCAGGGGTCATGGCCACACCGTGGTGCCCAGCGCGCCTCTGATTCCGCAAGCCGATCCCACGATCCTCTTCACCAACGCGGGTATGAATCAATTCAAACGGGTGTTTCTGGGGGAGGAGCGGCGTTCCTATGCCCGAGCGGCTTCCGTGCAACGCTGTATGCGAGCCGGGGGAAAGCACAATGATCTGGAGAACGTCGGTATGACCCGTCGCCATCACACCTTCTTTGAAATGCTTGGCAATTTCTCGTTCGGCGACTATTTCAAAGAAGATGCCATCCGGTATGGCTGGGACTATCTGACCAGGACGCTCGGCCTGCCTGCCGACCGCCTGTGGGTCACGGTGTTTCACGAAGACGACGAAGCCTTTGCCTTGTGGGAGGCCATACCGGGCCTGTCGGCGGATCGAATCGTTCGGCTTGGCCACAAGGACAATTTCTGGCAAATGGGCGAGACGGGGCCTTGCGGCCCCTGTTCGGAAATTCACCTCGATCAGGGTGCAGCATTTGGATGTGGACAATCGACCTGCGCGGTGGGATGCGACTGCGACCGGTATCTGGAAATCTGGAATCTGGTGTTCATGCAGTTTGATCGTGACACGGACGGCCACCTGCATCCCCTTCCGAAACCCAGCATTGATACCGGCATGGGTCTTGAGCGGCTGGCCGCTGTGGTGCAGGGCGTGGACAGCAACTACGCGACCGATCTGTTTATGCCGTTGATCGCCACGATTGCCGATCGCGTGGGGTATACCTACGGCCAGGAGACGGCCTCCGATCGTTCGGTGCGGGTGATTGCCGATCATCTGCGGGCGATCACGTTTATGATAGCGGATGGCATTCTGCCCTCCAATGAAGGGCGAGGATACGTGTTGCGCCGTATCGTGCGAAGGGCGTCACGGCACGGCCGGCTCCTGGGTGTCGCCGAGCCCTTCCTGTATGCCTTGACCGGTGACGTGGTGACCCGAATGGAAGGTGCCTATCCCGAACTGACTCAGGCGGCCGAGGTGCTGCGCAAGGCGGTCGAAGGCGAAGAGCAACGTTTTATCGGGACGTTGGATCAGGGGCTCCCGATTCTGCACGACATGGTGCGCGATGCCAAAGCCGACCGTCGTGGATCACTGGACGGGGAACGCATATTTAAGCTGTACGACACGTATGGCTTCCCGTTGGATCTCATCGAAGACATGGCCCGTGAACATGGCCTGGGCGCCGACCTTGAGGGGTTTCAGCATGCGCTGGATGCCCAGCGTGACCGGGCACGTAAGTCTGCCGCCTTCACGGTGGAGAGCGAGCAGCCCGTCATCACCGAGCTTGTGCAACGGATTCCTCCCACGGAGTTTCTCGGGTATCAGACATTACGTGCGGAGAGTGTGGTGCAGGCCATGCTCGCAGGTCAGCGTCTGACGGACGAGGTTGTGGAAGGTGATGACGTGGAACTGGTGGTCGACGCGACGCCGTTCTACCCTGAAGGCGGCGGACAGGTAGGGGATCAGGGCACGTTGGCGGGGCCTGACGGGCGGATCCACATTCAGGAAACCACCAGAGTGAGAGGGAAACTCGTGCTGCACAAAGGCAGGGTGATCGCCGGTCGCGTTCGAACCGGCCAGTCGCTGGTCGCAACGGTCAACACCGTAACCCGTCATGGTGCGGCTCGAAACCACACGGCCACCCATCTGCTGCACGCGGCGCTTCGCGAGGTGCTGGGGCCACACGTGAAACAGTATGGTTCGCTGGTTGCTCCGAACCGGTTACGGTTTGATTTTTCGCACTTCAAGCCGATGGACAGTCGGGATCTGGAAGACGTGGAATCGCTGGTCAACGTTCACGTGTTGGAAAACCGGCAGGTGCAGACCAGCGACATGGGCATTCAGGAAGCCACGCAGGCCGGCGCCCTGGCGTTTTTCGGCGACAAGTATGGTGAGCGGGTGCGGGTGGTAGGGATTGGCGAGTTCAGCAAGGAACTCTGCGGGGGAACGCATTGCCGGCAGACGGGAGAAATCGGGTCGTTTCGCATTGTGTCTGAAAGCGGGGTGGCAGCCGGCGTGCGGCGCGTGGAGGCGCTGACTGGAACCGGCGCACTGGAATACGGGAGACAGGTCGAGACACGGGTCAGAGAAGTCGCCGCGTTATTGAAAAGCGGGCCGTCGGATGTCGTGCCGAAAACACGGAAACTGGTTGCCGCGTTGCGGGACAGGGAACGCGAAATCGAGCGGCTCAAACTGGCCATGATGGATCGGGACGGCGGGGGCGGGGATGCCCGTGTTCAAACGATTCATGGTATTCCCGTGCATGTGCAGCGGGTTCAGGGGTTGTCCATGCCGGAGCTGCGTCGATTGTCCGACAAGGTGCGGAACAGGGTGCCGCGAGGTGTCATCGCACTGGGCTCGGCCGTGGATGGAAAAGTCTCGTTGCTGGTGATTGTGTCCAAAGACCTGGCCGGGCAGTTGCCGGCCGGTGAACTGATCAAAGAAATGGCCCGTGAGGTTGACGGGTCAGGCGGAGGCCGTCCCGACATGGCACAGGCCGGCGGAGGGAATCCCGAAAAACTGGGGCAGGCCCTTGACAAGGTGTTTGAACTGGTCGAAGGGCGGGCATCATGAGGCGTCTGTGGTCGGCAATGCGTTGCCTCGTAGTTCCGTGCCTGCTCCTGCTTGGCCTTGGCGGGATCTTTACATGTCTGGGGCAGCTGCAGCCGGTCAGCAATGCCTCGAAGGTTGCCGTGCTGGATATTTTCCAGGGCGAGTCCTTTGCCGACGTGGCGCAACGCCTGCAAGCGCATCAGATGATCCGGAATGCGCGGGCGTTTGTGTGGATGGGCCGGTTGGGGGGACTGGATCGCAAAATCATTCCGGGAGAATATGAATTTCATGGGGGCATGTCCCCCGTAAGGATCCTGCGCAAGCTCGCCAGTGGTGAGGTCAGATCCTACACAGTCACGATTCCCGAAGGCTTTTCAGCGAGACAGATTGCCGACGTGCTACATGAAAAACATCTCGTGGATCGTGAGGAATGGTTCCGGTTACTCAGGGATCCGGCGTTGATTCGCACGCTGTCGCTGTCCGCCGACACGCTGGAAGGCTATCTCTTCCCGGATACCTATGTGTTGACCCGTCACATGGGATCAGCAACCATCATGAGGACGATGGTGGCGCGGTTCAAACAAATCGTGACGGAGGAATACCGCACACGGGCCGCGGCGTTGGGTCTTTCCCTCCACCAGGTGGTCACGCTGGCGTCGGTCGTCGAAAAAGAAACCGCCCGATCCGATGAGCGCGCCCTGATTGCCGGCGTGTTTCATAATCGGCTTCGACGAAACATTCCGCTGCAAAGCGACCCCACCGTCATTTATGCCCTCCATGACTTTGATGGCAATCTGCACAAAAAAGATCTGTCGATTGAAAGCCCGTACAACACCTACCGTGTTCGTGGCCTGCCTCCCGGCCCCATTACGAATCCGGGCGAGGCGGCCATTCGTGCAGCTCTCTATCCCGAGTCCACCAGGTATTTGTATTTTGTCTCCCGCAACGACGGCAGCCATGAATTCTCCACGACGCTGGCCGAACATCAGCGCGCCGTGAGGAAGCATCAGTTGCGCCACCGTCCCCGTTCCTCGTAACCTTCGCCGCTATGTCTTTTGAGCAACGCGTCGTAGAACTGGGCTGTCCGGTGCCTGATCCGCCCAGGCCGGTCGCCACATACGAGCCATCCGTTCAGGTTGGCGACCTGTTGTTTATCAGCGGGGTGATCCCCGTTCGTGAGGGGCGCCCTGTCTTTCGGGGGACGTTGGGCCGTGATCTGTCTGGAGAAGAGGGGTATGAAGCCGCGCAGGTGGCGCTGCTCAATGCCCTGGCGACGATTCGTCATGCCGCGGGTTCTCTCGATCGGGTGCGGCGAATCGTCAGGATGACAGGATACGTGGCTTCCCATGAAGGGTTTGTTGAGCAGCCCGCTGTGATCAACGGAGCATCCGATCTGCTGGTCAGGATCTTCGGCGAGGCCGGCCGTCATGCCCGCGTAGCCGTGGGTGTGGTTGCCTTGCCCATGGGCGTTCCCGTCGAACTCGAACTGATCGTCCAACTGTGACCAGGTGTGTCGTCGCTGAAGTGGCATTGACGATGAAAAAGTGCTCTGTTATGTTCCCGCATTCGTGCAGAGGGTACGTGCCACAGAGGTGGGTGTGGGCGTGCTCGTCTTCCCGTTCTTCGTAGCCCTGTTCATCGCGGGAAGGCAGGACGGATTCGTTCTGCATGGTGGAGGAGAGAATGCCGCACCGGGCTCTGAGGATGTTGGTATACGTGCTGATTGGCGTGGGGGGTCTGTTCGTTCCCTCCGTGGCCCTGGCTGGTGACGGGTGGTACATGGGGATGGACCTGGGCGTGGCCCATGCTCCCGGCCCGGACACGGCCACGTCGGACAATGATTATCCAACCATGTGTGACATGTTCATTGACCCGAACGCTGCGCTGGGCGATCAGTGTACACCGGGAGAGTCATGGTCAAACGAGTTTGATGCGGGCACTGGTGTCCTGGCCGGGATAAGCTCCGGATACCGCTGGGGGAACTTCAGGATTGAGGGGGAATATTTCTATCGGGGGACGATCCATGACAGTGCAAAAGACCCGCTGGAAAACAGTGGGAGCGCGGGTGTGGCTGATAAGAATGAGCAGGAACTTGTCAGATCTGAAGAGGCGATTGATGATGTGTTGTCCCATAACTTTTTTGCCAACCTGTACTACGATTTTACCTCGAACTCAAAATGGACGCCGTACTTGGGAGTTGGGGTAGGGTTTGCGCACGTGTCGATTGATTACTCGAATCTCTTCAGGCGGAACATTGATCCTGCCAGAATCAGGACGTTCCCCAACCCGATGAACGGGATCGATCCACGGAACCAGACACTGGCAGGCACGACCACCATTGCCAAGAGCAGGCTCTCGGATATGCTGTTCGGATATCAGGCCATTGCCGGCCTGGATTATCAGCTCAGAGAATCGGTCACCATTGGTCTCAAGTTCCGTTGGGCGGGATTCAGCGAATTCAAGGATGGGGCAGAGTACGCCCAGCTTCGCAGTCACGATTCCACCAACTCTCGGGATATGAATGATCCCCGCAGTGCCCGGGTGCGATACACATTCACGACGGACGACCTCACCTTCTGGGGTCTGAGCCTCAATCTGAAATATCAGTTCTAGGCTGGAACATGGGGTTCCCTGCAATGCGACATATATGGCTCTTCTTCCTGGTGTTCTTCGGTGTCACTTCTCTTGCGCAGGCCGGCGCATTATTCCCGGACGCAGGGCCTCCGGGCGCCACGGTCACCATTGGCGAGGGGGACTTTGGCCCCTTCATTTCGACCGCGGACAATCGCGTGGAATTCAACGGGGTCCCCGCCCTCATTCAACTCTGGGAACCCGATCTGGTGATGGTCAAAGTCCCGTTACAGGCGAAGGATGGTGACGTGACGGTGACAGGCCCCCGTGGTGCCGAGGTGGTCGGCCGCTTTGCCGTTCAACAGATTCGGATTACCAGGCTGAGTCCCCCGGAGGCCGAACCTGGGTCGATACTGGTCATCGAGGGCGAGCATTTCGGGAACACAGCAGGGTCGCGTGAGCCGAACACCATGTTCGGGGTGAATCGCGTGGTCGTGAGCGGCATTCCGGCGGAAATCCGGAAATGGCGGCCTTCGCGGCTTGAGGTCGTCATTCCGGCAAACGCCGAATCGGGCGACGTGGTGGTCCAGCTGGCTTCCTCAGATCCGCTGCCGGATGGATCGTGTTGCGCACCGGTTGACTATGCGGAAAGCAATCCCATGCCGGTTTCCCTGATTCCCAGCGTATCGCTTGCGCCGGCAAAAGGTCCCGTGGGAACCAAGATCGTGCTGAGCGGCCAGCATTTTGGCGATGCCAGGGAAAAGGGTGAGGGGCTTGCCATTGGAGGCAAACCCGTGACGATTGCGAAATGGTCTCCGCGCACCATTGTGGCGCACGTACCTTTGAACGCCACAAGCGGCCCCGTGACGTTTCGCAACGACGGTCGCACGAGGACATTAGGCATGTTTGAGGTGGTGGAACCACGGGTTGAACGCTCGATGCCGAATCGGGGCCCTGTCGGGACACTGGTGCGCATTCGGGGAAAGCATTTCGGCGTGTTTTCCGAGTCGGGGGACACCGCCTATGCGTTTGACTTTGATCCGGGCCAGAATCGTGTGGAAATTGGCGGAGTGCCTGCCATTATCCATCGGTGGCAGGATAATGAAATCAATGTGTGGGTGCCGTACAGTGCCGTCTCCGGGCCTGTGGTGGTGAAGCGGGGCGCCACGATTCCCAACCCCGACGGAACCTGTTGCCAGCGACGCGACGTGGTGACATTTGAAGCGGGATCGTTCACAGTGGTGGAGCCTCGTGTGACCTCCTATGCGCCCACCGAAGCGGGGATTGATGAAATCGTCACCATCAAGGGTGAGGGCTTTGGCGAGTTTCTGAAAATCGCGGAGGCGACGCGTCTGGAACTGAATACCGAAGCCCACGACTGGAAAAACTACCGGCTGGGACCCGACGTATCCCGAACAGAGGTACTGGTCAACGGCATCGCGGCCGTGGTGCTGTCCTGGAAGGATACCGAAATCACCATTCGTGTCCCTCGGCGCCATGTGTTCGGGTTTGGACATCCCGAAGGGTTTTATGCGGACCCCACCAAAGGTGAACTGGTCGTGCGTCGCGGGTCCTGGGACATGCTGGAGAACGGCCGGTGTTGTTCGCAGAAACGTTGGCTGAGTGCGGTGGCCGGGGAATTTAAAATTCTCCCGCGGGGCCTGCCGCACAAAGATTTTTTCCACGATTACACGCAGGATAATTGACCTGTGCCCGTTGTTGCTGTTCCACCTCCCTTCCTCGTTCGATCACGCGCGGTGTTCGTGGTACCCGCGCTGCTGCTTCTGATGAGTGCGGGATTCTTCTGTCCTGCCGACGTGCGGGCCGGTGAGGCGGTGCACACGTCCACCATGCAGGACAGTGGCACCGGAGCCACCCTCCTCGACACGTTTTTTGTGAGTGCGCGCGAAGGCTGGGTCGTCGGTGCCGGGGGCATGGTGTTACACACGGACGATGGCGGCGCGACCTGGCGGAAAGTCCCTCGCCGGACAACGGCCCTCCTCACGAGTCTCGCGTTTGCCGATGCCCGGCACGGATGGATCGTCGGAGGAAACGGAACCATTCTTCACACGAACGATCACGGGACACACTGGCGGCGTCAGGTCTCCGGTGTGAGCGCGACACTCTACGACGTGGAGTTCTTCGATGCCTCGCGTGGATGGATTGTCGGCGGTCGGGGCACCATCCTGCGCACCGTGGATGGCGGAACCACATGGGAAGATCAACGCAGTTCGACGTCGGCTGATTTGTTCGGCGTCCAGTTTCTTGATGCGCAAACGGGGTGGGCGGTCGGCGCGCTGGGGACGATTCTGGTCACCCGGGACGGCGGAGCACACTGGACACAGCAACCTGTCGAGAGTGCCACCACGTTTTTCGATCTGCACTTTATGGATGACACGAGTGGCTGGGTTGTCGGATCCCAGGGGGCCATGTTTCAAACACTGACTGGTGGGAATACCTGGGTTGATCGAACCTTGAAGTGCGGGTCTCCGTGTATCCGCCCCCCGGATTTTCTGAAAGTCAGCTTTGCCGGCTTTCGCACGGGATGGATTATTGGCGAGCGAGGCGCGTTTCTCCACACGACCGACGCCGGTCTCACGTGGCAGGAGCCGGAGCTTCCCGAACCCTTAAGCCTGTACGGCTTGTCCTTTCCTGCTCCCGGCATCGGGTGGGCCGTGGGCCAGGGCGGTGCCATCCTGAACATCACCGCCCCGTCGTTGTAACGTCTTTCCCTACCCCAGATTTCCCAGACGATGTTGCAGGATTGTCAGAGCCGCCAGCGGAGCGGTTTCGCTCCGGAGTATGGCGTCGCCGAGTGAGGCGGCGTAAAACTGTCGTTCCTGGAACACCAGCCCCTCCTCCGTGGTCCATCCGCCTTCCGGTCCAACGGCCAGCACAATGATCCCGTGAAAGGTGTGGTCAAGAGCAAGCCCGCGGAGGCTGTGCGTCGCGCCTCGTGCGACCAGCGCGCAGCGAAGCGTTGCGTCGCGCACGTATTCAAACAAAGCAGGCAGGGACATGGGTTCGGTGACGCACGGGGCAACCCACTGCTCTGATTGCTCGGTCGCCTCCATTGCGATCCGTTGCCATCGTGCCTGTATCGTTCGGATGCGATGTGCCGGCGGACGCACAATGACCCGCGTGGTCAGTAACGGCACAATGGTGGCGACGCCCAGCTCCGTGGCTTTCTGGATGACCCAGTTCATCCGGTCACCCTTGAGCACGGCTTGTGCCAGCACGACGGATGCCGGCGGGGGCGGGGGACCGTGTACCGTTTCGAGAATAGATGCCTGAATGGCCTGTGCATCGAGGCGGTCTATCCGCAGTCGATAACGAACACGTTGTTCGTCGCCGACCCAGATATGCTCGCCTTTCCGAACGCGGAGGCTTTTGGCAAGGTGGAAACGGAGCGGATGGTCAATGGTGACCGTGTTGTTGGTGATCTGGCGGGACTGGATAAAGAAAACCGGCACGTTACAGGCCGTGTGAGGGGGGGATGGGCAGCACCCGAACGTTACCCGAAGAGGTTTTTGGCTTTTCCAAAGAACCCGCCTCCGGAATCACCGGATAACGTCCCGCTTTCTTTGGCAAACGTCGTCAGCAGTTCCCGTTGTCGCGCGGACAGTTTGGTGGGAATGGTGACCTTGACCCGAACGAGCTGATCGCCAGGGGAATGTCGTTTCAGTGACGACGTCCCCATGCCTTTAAGGCGAAGCACACGACCGTGTTGGGTGCCTTCAGGAATCTTGACGCTGGTTTTCCCTTTCAGCGTTGGCACCTCAACCTTTCCACCCAGGGCTGCCGTGACCATATCAATGGACAGCTCAACGAGAATATCCCGTCCTTCGCGGGTAAAGATCGGGTGCGGTTTGACCTTAATCGCGACGTACAGATCGCCCGGGGGGCCGCCGTTCACACCATGTTCACCTTCGTGAGCCAGGCGAAGGCGCATGCCTGTCTCCACGCCAGCGGGAATCGTGACGGACAATGTCCGTTCCCGGTACACGCGTTTCTGACCATGGCACGCCGGGCATGGATCAGCAATAATCCGCCCGGCTCCCTGGCATTGTCTGCACGTCTGATTGATGCTGAAAAAACCCTGCTGGAGTCGAATCTGTCCGGTGCCGTGACAGCCGGGGCAGGGTTTCATGTCATTGGGCGATTTTGCACCGGTGCCGTGGCAGGGATCACAGGCTTCCCATCGTGGGATTTTGAGTTTCGCTTCCTTGCCGTCAACCGCTTCCTCAAACGCGAGGCTCAGATTGTATTGCAGGTCGTTGCCGTGTTGTGGCCGATCGCGGCCGCCTCCGAAGAAGTCTCCGAAAATGTCACCGAAAACATCGCCGAAGCCTCCGGCAAAATCAGGCCCCCCGCCACCGCCGCCGAATCCCTGCGGGCCTGCGGAATGTCCGAACATGTCATAGCGTTTACGCAGTTCCGGATTGCTCAGTACTTCATAGGCTTCGTTGGCCTCTTTGAATTTTTCTTCGGCCTGTTTCTTTTTCTGCGTATCGGTTTGCAGGTCGGGGTGGTGCTGACGGGCGACCCGTCGAAAGGCCTTTTTGATCTCATCGTCAGAGGCCGCCCGGTCAACGCCAAGGACTTCGTAGTAATCCCGTTTAGTCACGGTCGCCATCTTTTCTGCTCGGGGGATGTCGTCCCGTTATTGCAAACCTAGACGGCCTTGGCGCTGCTGGGTGGATCCCCCCCTGTGCCATGTATGCCAGACATGACATCGTCATTTCTCCTTATCAACCTTCTCAAACTCGGCGTCCACCACGTTTTCATTGTTTTCCTTCGCGGCTCCCTCTGCTCCCTCTGCTGTAGCCCCGCCACCATCGGTCCCACCGGTACCCGTCGCGTCGGCCGTGGTCTGTTTATACATTTCCTCCGCGAGTTTGTGTGACGCCGTGGTGAGGGTTTGCATCGCCGTCTTCATGGCTTCCACGTCATCCCCCTCCATGGCCCGTTTCATGCCGTCAATCGCACTTCGAATGTTGGTCTTGTCTTCCTCGGAGATCTTGTCCCCGTGATCCGTAAGGTTCTTTTCCGTTCCATAGATTAAGGAATCCGCCTGGTTGCGGATTTCGACGATTTCACGCCGTTTTTTATCTTCCTCAGAATGTGACTCAGCATCCCTCACCAGTCGCTCGACCTCTTCCTTACTCAACCCGCTCGACGCCGTGATCTTGATGGACTGTTCCTTTTGCGTGGCCATGTCTTTGGCCGACACATGGACAATGCCGTTCGCATCAATGTCAAACGTCACCTCAATTTGCGGCATCCCCCGCGGGGCAGGCGGAATACCCACCAGGTCAAACTGGCCCAGCAGTTTATTGTCGTTGGCCATTTCCCGCTCTCCCTGGAAGACCCGGATGGTGACGGCGGTTTGACTGTCGGCGGCGGTGGAGAAAATCTGGCTCTTTTTCGTGGGAATCGTGGTATTGCGATCAATAAGACGTGTGAAAACGCCTCCCAGCGTTTCAATCCCGAGCGAGAGGGGCGTCACGTCGAGCAGCAGCACATCCTTGACGTCGCCTTTCAGCACGCCACCCTGGATGGCGGCGCCAATCGCCACGACCTCATCGGGATTGACTCCCTTGTGCGGCTCCTTCCCGAAAAATTCTTTCACCCGCTGGATGACTTTGGGCATCCGCGTCATCCCGCCGACGAGCACCACTTCATTCACCTCGCTGGCACGAATGCCGGCATCGGCCAGGGCCTTTTTGCAGGGCTCGATGGAGCGGGTGATTAAGTCGTCAACCAGTTGCTCAAATCTGGCCCGGCTGAGTTTCAGCACCAGATGTTTAGGCCCGTTGGCGTCGGCCGTGATGAAGGGAAGATTGATCTCCGTCTCCTGCGCCGACGACAACTCGATTTTCGCCCGTTCCGCCGCTTCCTTCAGCCGCTGCAACGCCGTGCGGTCGTTTTTCAGATCAATGCCCTGATCTTTTTTGAACTCCTGCACCATCCAGTCAATGAGACGAAGGTCGAAATCATCGCCGCCCAGGAACGTGTCGCCATTGGTGGCTTTCACTTCAAACACCCCGTCCCCGATTTCGAGAATCGAGATGTCGAAAGTCCCGCCGCCCAGATCGTACACGGCGATGCGTTCTTCCTTCCGTGTATCCAGCCCGTATGCCAGGGAAGCCGCTGTGGGTTCGTTGATAATACGACGCACGTCCAGCCCTGCGATTTGACCGGCGTCTTTTGTCGCCTGACGCTGGCTGTCATCGAAATAGGCGGGCACGGTAATCACCGCCTCGGTCACCGTCTCGCCCAGATAATCCTCGGCGGTCTGTTTGATTTTCTGGAGAATCATGGCGGACACTTCCGGTGGGCTGTACTGTTTGCCGCGAATGCCCACACGGACATCCCCGTTGGATGCTTGACTGATGGTGTAGGGCAACCGCTTGAGAGCGTCCTTGACCTCTTTGGCATCGAACTTTCTTCCCATCAGCCGCTTGACGGAAAAGATGGTGTGTTCGGGGTTCATAATGGCCTGCCGTTTGGCGATCTGGCCGACCAGTCGTTCCTCCTTGTCCGTAATCGCCACCACGGATGGCGTCGTGCGGCCACCTTCCGAATTAGGCACCACGGTCGGCTCCCCGTTGCTCATGACCGCGATACACGAATTTGTCGTTCCAAGGTCAATGCCAATAATCTTGCTCATGTTTCAGCTCCTTGTTTCGGCGGCTGTGCCACGGTGACCATCGCCGGACGCAATATGCGTTCGTGGAGAAAATAGCCTTTCTGGTGTTCGTCGACGACCGTATGTTCAGGGATTTCTGAGGTTTCGACCTGTCCCACGGCCTGGTGGTGGGCCGGGTCAAACGGTTTCCCTGCCCCCGAGAATTGTGTGACGCCCGCTTTTTTCAGGGTGTCGAGGAAATGTTTATACGTGAGCGTGACGCCTTCGAGCAGCCCTTCCAGATTGCCCCGGTCCGTCCCGGCCTGTTCCTGTTGTCCGGACTGAATGGCCCGTTCCAGGTTGTCCAGCGTGGGGAGGATGTCTCGCAACAACGTCTCATTGGCGAATTGAACTGCCTGTTTGTGGTCGCGTTGCGCCCGTCGCTTGTAATTCTCGAATTCCGCGGCCAGGCGCAGATATTTATCATTCAGTGCCTGCAACTCCTCGGCGTCTGAGTGTAGTGGCTCGATGATTGCCGTAACGTCTTGATGTTGTTGTGAAAGTTCCTGGTGGGAGGCTTGTGCGTTGTCTTGGGGATTCTCGGTGGGTTTCTGGTGACCGGCGGGTGGGTCAAGCGTCTGATTGTCGTCCCGGATGTCTTCCGGCAGTTGATCGTGTGGTCCCATGCCATTCCTCACGGTATCTGCCTTAGGTAAATCGCTTCGTGTGGGAAGTCAACAGAACGGCATGAAAAAAAAGAACGTGCCCTTCGCACAGGCCTGTGGATCATTCCCCGGTGGTCGGCTGTCCCGCCACGCTCAGTCTTGGCTGGTCCTCCCTTCCGATTGCCGGCGAAAGAGCAGTTCCAGGCCTTCCAGTGTGAGCAACGGTTGAATGTCCCGAATGGTACGGGACACCGGTGCCAGTGTCGTGGCCAGTCCTCCTGTGGCGACCACGTGTGCCTGTTGGCAGGTTTCCTGTTGAATGCGGGTCACCAGTTCATCCACCAGCCCGGCATGTCCGAAAATCAACCCGGATTGCACACTGCTGATGGTATCGGTCCCGATCACGCTTTTCGGGCAGGTCAGATCCACGTGGGGCAGGGCAGCCGTGCGGGTGTGGAGGGCGTCCGCCGAACATTGTAACCCGGGGGCAATGGCCCCGCCCAGATAGCGTCCGTCTTTCGTGATCGTGCAGAACGTCGTCGCCGTTCCGAAATCCACAATAATCAGGCTTGTCCGGTAGCGTTCAAACGCCGCCGCCGCATTCACCAGGCGGTCGGTGCCGATTTCCTGGACGTTGGGGTAATCAATGGTCAGACCGAAGGGGAAATGCGCAGATACGACGAGCGGGATATGATGAAAAAACGTTTCCACCATGGCGGCAAGTGTGGGTGTGACGGGAGGGACCACGCTCGACAGAATGCTGGCCTGGATGTCCCGTGGGGCAATCCCGGATTCCCGCATCAGCGACGTCATCGCCGTGCCGTATTCGTCCGTCGTTTTCGTGTGATCCGTGGCCAGTCGCCAGGAATGTCGAAGCGTCTGCCTGTCAAACACGCCGTAGAAAATCTGACTGTTGCCGATGTCAATGGCCAGAAGCATGTGTCTCACCTGTCTGGTTGGCTATGCCTGCCCCTGGCGCCCCCCACCCCTGGATTCCTGTGTGTGCAGGCATGACGGAGGGGGAAGACCAGGGGACGGGGTGGCCGCGCGACGAGCCATGGCACGAACGGGCCTGGATGCCTGCCCCCCCCTGGATTCCTGCGTGTGCAGGAATGCATGCCCCTGGCCCCCTGGTCGCCCGGATCGCCAGGGGCATGCCTGACCAGGGGACGGAGGGAGGGCATGACCAGGGGGCAGACGCATACGTTACCGAAGATGGTCAACGTCCGCGGATCGAACGGCCATGGTACGCGGATGGTTCCCCTGCCTCGTTGCGACCAGTAAGGCCCCGTCACTGCCAATGTCGACGGCCGTTCCTCGAATGGGTTGCCCGTTCACACAGGTCACGCGCACATCCCGCCCCAGTGTCCCGCAGGACGCGGCATAGGCCTGTCGAATGTGGTCGAACAGGCCTGACTCCATGCGATCATACCAGTATTCCAGACGGTTCAGCACGGTGGCGAGCAGGGCATTGCGGTCGTGATCCCGTTGCGTTTCTTCGCGCAGGGACGTCACGAGGGAGCGAAGGGAAAGCGGGAAATCCATCAACCGGGCATTCACATTGATGCCGAAACCCATGACGCAGACAGGGAGCCGGGCACCGTGACTGGCGCTTTCGCACAACACGCCACCTGTTTTTTTGTCGGCGCACAACAGGTCGTTGGGCCATTTCAGAGACAGGGTCAGGCCGGAGGCCTGGTGCGCGGCTTCGATAAGGGCGAGTCCCGTGACCAGCGGGATCCAGGACACGTGGGCCAGCAGGGCGGGCGTGGTGAGGATCACGGAGCAGGCGAGATTGCGACGGGGTGGCGAGACCCATTGTCGGCCCTGCCGACCCACCCCCGCCGTTTGCGACTCGGCAAGCACAGCCGCGCCATGGCCTGCTCCGGAGCGGGCAAGCGTAAAGGCCGTGGCACTGGTTGAGGCGAGCGTGTCAAACAGATGCAGTGGACGACCCAGGCGCCGGGTGGTCAACCCGCGTTGCACGTCCGTGATCCTGAGCGGGATGAAGTCAGCCGGCATCGTGACAGCCTGGGCGCTGGATCACTGAGTTCGCAGAGCATGCCCCTGCCCCACCCCTGGATTCCTGCGTGCGCAGGAATGCATGCCCCTGGCCCCCTGGTCGCCCGGAGCGCCAGGGGCATGCCTGACCAGGGGACGGAGGGGGGGCATGACCAGGGGAATGACGGCCGGCCCCCCCGGGCCTCATATCCAGGCCAATATCCGCCGCGGGGGCGGAATGAGTGAGCGCGCCGATTGAAATCGCATCCACGCCCGTGGCGGCATACTCACGGACATTGTCCAGCGTGATGCCTCCCGACGCTTCGGTGCGCGCCCGTCCCTTGATAAGAGTCACCGCACGCTGCACGAGGGCCGGCGACATGTTATCCAGAAGCAGCACATCGGCGCCGCCGTCCAGAGCCTGCTCAACCTGTTCAAGCGTCGAGACCTCCACACACACCGGCAGGTCGCGGGAGGCGTGTGCCCTGGCCTGTCGGCATGCCTCCGCCAGTGTCGTGCCCTGGGATGCCAGCAGGTCAAGGTGATTGTCCTTGATGAGCCACCCGTCGCTGAGCGACAGGCGATGATTCGTGCCGCCGCCCAGCGCGACCGCCTGTTTTTCGAGGTGTCGCATGCCGGGGAGCGTTTTGCGGGTATCCAGCAATGTGAGAGGGAACGGACGAACGGCGTCACAAAAGCGAGCCGTCAGCGTGGCAATGCCGGAAAGATGCTGCATAAAATTCAACGCCACGCGTTCCCCTGTCAGAATAGAACAAGCCGGCCCCTGCAACGTCGCAACCGTCCGCCCGGCTTCCACGGTTGCACCATCTGCCTCTGTGGCCGTCACCTCGACGGTAGGGTCCAGGACCTCGTACACGGCATGCAGCGTCGTCATCCCTGCGAGGACCAGCCGTTGTCTGGTCACCAGATCGGCCTGTGCGTGCAGAGTGGGCGCGATCAGTGCCTGTGTGGTGAGATCGCCGTGGGGAGCGTCTTCCCGGAGCGCGGCCCTGACCAGCGAGTGGATTCCTGCGTTCGCAGAGCCTGCCCCTGGTTCCTCCCCCAACCCCTGGATCACTGAGTGCGCAGGAATGACAGAGGGCGTGACCAGGGGAATGCATGCCCCTGGCCCCTGGTCAAAGCCAGGGGCATGCTTTGACCAGGGGACGGAGTGGAGCGGTGAGCGTGGCATACCCTCACCCCAGCCCTTTCCCAAAGGGAGGTGGAGACACCATGTTCTGCAGCTGGCGGTTACTCAGGGCAAACAGTGACAGTTCAGCGGTCAGCAGGGCCAGCCGATCCCTGGATTCCTGAATAACTTCGGGCGAGGCTTTGGCGACAAAGTCCGGCGATGCCAGACGACGTTCGAGATGATCGGCGTCCCGTTGTTTGGCCTGCATTTGTTTATGGATGCGCGCCAGTGCTTTGTTGAGGTCCACGTCGCCTTCAATCGTGATGCCGACCGTCACCCGTCCGACCACGAGACGCAGCACGCGATCGGTTGGCCATTCCTCCTGTGCGAGCACGGCGACCGTCCCGCGACCAAGGTGCGCAATGTGGTGTCGTGCATCGTGCAGACGTGCGATGTCGTCCGGGTCATTCGCCGTGACCCGGATCGTCAACACCGTCGACGGCCCGTATTCCAGCAGCGCGCGGCCGGTTCTGATCGTGGTGACACATTGTTCAATGATGGCGAACGTCCGTTCCGCCTCGGCGTTCTCCCAGTCCGGGACGCTTTTGGGAAATGGCTGCAACACGATACTGTCGCCCTGGTGCGGCAGTGCCTGCCAGATTTCCTCCGTCAGAAACGGCATGAAGGGATGGAGTAACCGCTGGAGCCGTTCAAACGTGTGCACCATGGTTGTGCGCGTAGAGCGGGCAGTGGCGGTGTCTCCCTCCTGGAGCGATGGTTTAATCAGTTCCAGGTACCAGTCACAGTATTCATGCCAGATAAAATGATAGAGATGCCCCGCGGCCTGATCGAACCGGTAGTCCTGCAGGCAACGGTTCACGGCGTCGGTCACGGGGTGGACGCGGCTCACAATCCATTGATCCGCGAACGACTTGCCTGTCCCTGGTGCCTCCTCCCCTGGATCACTGAGTTCGCAGGAATGACGGAGGGGGGCGTGGGTTCCTGCGTTCGCAGGAACGACGGGGGTTATCGGCGACATGGCCGTCGGCGTGCCGGGGGCATGGGTTCCTGCGTTTGCAGGAACGACGGGGGCCTCGCTGGCACTGGCCGTGCTCGGCTGGAGGGCGTGGCTTCCTGCTTCCGCAGGAACGACGGGGGGGGTGACCAAGGGAATGACGCCGTCGGCCTGCATGAGAACAAAACGCGCCGCGTTCCAGATTTTGTTGGCAAAGTTCCGATAGCCGGCAATCCGCTCTTCCGAGAGACGAATATCCCGCCCCGGCGACGCCATCGAGGCCAGCGTGAAGCGCAGCGCATCGGTTCCGTACTGGGACATCTTCGTCAGGGGATCAATGACGTTCCCCTTGGATTTACTCATTTTCCGGCCTTCGGCGTCGCGCACCAGTGCGTGAATGTAGACATCACGGAACGGGGGGCTGTGGGTGAATTTGAGGCCCATCATAATCATGCGCGCGACCCAGAAGAACAGAATATCCAACCCTGTCACGAGTGTGGAAACCGGGTACCAGGTCTGCAACGCCTTCGTATTATCGGGCCATCCCATCGTGGAGAAGGGCCAGAGTGCCGATGAGAACCATGTATCAATCACGTCGGGGTCCTGAACGAACCTGGTCTGTTGACAGGTCGGGCAGACAGGGGGCGCGGCGTGGGAGACAATCGGCGTGGCTCGTGTCGGGATGCTGCCGCTACCTGCCCCGTCGAGAATGGCGCGAGCTTCCGGGGTACAGGTGGTGCAGTACCAGGCCGGGATGCGGTGCCCCCACCAGATCTGGCGGGAGATGCACCAGTCTTTCAGCCCGCGCATCCAGCCCAGATAATTGTTCGTCCACCCTTCCGGGACAATGCGAATATGTCCCTGTTCCACTGCCGCAATAGCCGGTTCGGCCAGTGGCCGGACATTCACAAACCACTGAGGCGAGAGGAACGGCTCCACCACGGTCTTGCAGCGGTAGCATTTCCCCAGGGCCATAGGATAATCGTCCACATGAGTCAGGAAGTCCTGGCGTTGCAGTGCCTCCACGACAAGCGGCCTGGCTTTGGTAACCGGGAGGTTGGCGACGGCGTCCCGCAGGTCTGGCTCCACGTCGGCTTCCCGCAGTGCGTCGGCGTTCAGGAGGCCCCGATGGGTCAGAATGGACAAGCGGGGCAGGTGGTGTCGTTCGCCTGCCTCGAAATCGTTGAAGTCATGGGCCGGGGTAATTTTGACGGCGCCTGTTCCGAACTCCCGATTCACCAGCACAGCGTCACCCACAATCGGGATCGTGCGACCGGTGAGTGGCAGTCGGAGGGATCGTCCAATCTGCCGGTTGTGGCGGGGGTCTTCGGGGTGTACGGCCACGGCGGTGTCGCCGAACAGTGTTTCCGGTCTGGTTGTAGCCACCACCAGGCCATCGTGTGGCTCGTCGGACAGAGGATAACGAATATGGTACAGCTTACCCTGTACCGGTTCATGTTCGACCTCAATATCGGAAAGGGCGGTCAGGCAGCGCGGGCACCAGTTAATGAGTCGTTCCCCTCGATATATCAGGCCGTCCTGGTGCAGACGCACGAAGACCTCCCGGACGGCTTTCGACAATCCGTCATCCATCGTAAAGCGCAGCCTGGCCCAGTCGCAGGAGGCCCCAAGTCGTTTCAATTGTCCAAGAATCGTATCGCCGGACTGTCGTTTCCACGTCCAGATCCGATCAACAAACGCGTCCCGTCCCAGTTGTTCCCGGCTGGTCTGTTCTGCCATAAGCTGGCGTTCCACCACGTTTTGGGTCGCGATACCGGCGTGGTCGGTGCCTGGGAGCCAGAGGGTATTATGTCCCTGCATACGGTGCCAGCGGATCAGGATATCCTGGATCGTCGTGTTGAGTGCGTGGCCGATGTGGAGGGAGCCTGTGACGTTGGGTGGTGGGAGAACGATAGAGTAGTGTTGTCCCTGGGCGTCGGCGTCGGCGTGAAAATATCCCTGGTCGAGCCAGTACTGTCCCCATCGGGCCTCGACGGCCTGGGGCTCATAGATTTTTTCTAATTGTCGGGAATTCATGAAACGCGTGTGAACGGAAAGGAGAAGGCCCCTCTTAGCACGAGGGGGGATATTCCCGCAAGCTGCTGTAGTCGTTCGTGCCATTCGCCGTGTTGGAGTGGGGGAGAGACAAAGGCGGCTGGCTGACGGGCTGTCCCCTGTTCAAACCCAGGGGCATGCTTGTGTTCACGGGTGTGAATATGCTACGAAGCGGGAACAATGTTTGGGGGGCGGAGCACGGGCAGGGCTCGACAGATTTGCAGAAACAGACCCGAGAAAACAGGGAGAACGGACGATGCCACGAGGCCGAGAAAAAGAGCGTGAACTGCGTCGCAAGCACCGGAGAAATCAGCGGCGTCTAAAAGCCCTTGAGCGGGCGCAACGCAAAGCCGGCGTCAAAAGTGCCAAGCGATAAGAGCCGTTTGCATCCGTGTTCTCCCTGCGTTCCTGCGTGATTCCCTCCGTCGACAATCGCTGGGCTGTGTGGGGGTCGTTGTCCCGTTCAGCGATTCGTATTGAGTTCCCGTTTCGCCTCTCTCCTCTTTCACTATGTCGGATTCACCCATCAAGGTCGTCTTTTTCGACGCGGCGGGCACGCTCTTTCACGTCAAGGGTTCCGTAGGGGAAGTGTACCTTCGTCATGCTGGAAAGTATGGTGTGCCGCAGTCTGACGGGATGGTAGAGAAAGTCGATCAAGCGTTTCGTGAAGCGTTTCTCCAGGCTCCCCCGTCTGTCTTTGCCGAGACCCGGCCGGAGAAGCTGAAGCAATGTGAGCGGCTCTGGTGGTTTGACATTGTCCATGCGGTATTTTATCGCGTGGGCATGTTTGACGGATTTGATGACTATTTTGAGGAAGTTCATACGGCCTTTGGTACGGCGGATGCGTGGGAGGTGTATGCCGAAGTCCCTGAGGTATTAGGGGCACTGAAAGCCCGTGGGTATGAGCTTGGCGTGATCTCCAACTTTGACACGCAGTTTTTCTCTGTCTTTCGCGCGTTGGAGTTAGACAGCTATTTCGATTCTGTCACGGTGTCCTGTACAGCTGGGGCGCTCAAGCCGTCGCCGAAGATTTTTCAGCATGCCCTGGCCCAGCACGTTGTGGATCCGGGTGAGGCTTTACACATAGGAGACCGGCAGCGTGAAGACTTTGAGGGTGCCACTGGTGCTGGCTTATCGAGCGTCCTGCTTGACCGGGACGGGACGGTTCAGGACGATGCCATTCCCTGTATCCGGCACCTTGGTGAGCTGCCTGGCAGGTTGTGACGTGACAGGAGTTGTGTGGTGATACTGGAAAAGCACGTGAAAGAGTCTGTGGAGGTGTAGGGGGAGAACTTGACACTGATGTAAGGTATTGCTACAACAACACCCCTAACCGCTCCCGGGACCTTTGCTGGATTGGCAGCCCCCGGGGGCTTTTTTTTACCCTGGTTGACGTACGGGCATTAAAGGGCTTGACACTTATACACGAGTGGTGTTACAACAATATCACTGACCCCCCCGGGACCTTTGCTGGATTGGCAGCCCCCGGGGGTTTTTTTTACCTTGGTTGACGTACGGGCATTAAAGGGCTTGACACTTATACACGAGTGGTGTTACAACAATACCACTGACCCCCCCCGGGACCTTTGCTGGATTGGCAGCCCCCGGGGTTTTTTTTACCTTGGTTGACGTACGGGCATTAAAGGACTTGACACTTATACACGAGTGGTGTTACAACAATACCACTGACCCCCCCCGGGACCTTTGCTGGATTGGCAGCCCCCGGGGGTTTTTTTACCCTGGTTGACGTACGGGCATTAAAGGACTTGACACTTATATACGAGTAGTATTACAACGGTACCCCTAACCCCCCCCGGGACCTTTGCTGGATTGGCAGCCCCCGGGGGTTTTTTTTACCTTGGTTGACAGAACGATTGCAGGTTTTGCATGGCTGTTTGTCCCCCGCCTGGTGCTTTGGTTGCTTCAAAACCCTGTTGAAGGGCCGCTGTACACTACTTCTGTTGCTTACACGAGCAAGGAAGGAGCATCCCAAACCACTCTTCTTCGTTTATGTTGTTATGACTACATCCTACCCAAAGAAACAGGCCATGGTTTTCATTGATGGAAGCAATTGGTACCATGCAATGAAAAGCATTGGTCTATACTCTTCCCGCATAGATTACTGGAATTTTGCCCGCAAACTTTCTGAGGAGCACCGTAGCGTTGTTGAAATCAGATACTATGTTGGCAAGGTGTCCGGGGATTTGACCCGAACAAGGGAGCAAGAACAGTTCCTCAACACGATCAAGAACCAAAATGTAAGAGTTGTGCTGGGTAGCGTGGAGAAACAACGTGTACAACCTGATAAAAATCAAATCCAGCAAACACTTAAAAAGCTGCGGGGTGCTTTCAGCGATTTGAATCCCATGATCCTGGACGAACTTGAAAGACTTATGTCCGAGGGGACATACGTTGACAAGGAAAAGAAGGTAGATGTGAACCTTGCTGTTGATATGGTAGCGAGGGCGATGAAAAATGAATTTGATGTCGCCTACCTTGTATCTGCAGATAGCGATTTTGTTCCAGCGGTTGAGATCGTGAGAGAGACAGGAAAGAAGGTTTTCGCTGCAACGCCCGGACATGGCTATGGGCTAAAAAACGCTGTCAACAGTTTTATTCGTCTTCCGAAAGAATGGTTTTCAGCCGACCTGTTTCTGGTGGATTAGAAAGCTGCCTTCGTGCCAGTTCTGATTCCAGGCACACGCCAATCATCCTCCACCACCTCGCCGTTTCTTCCCCGCCCGCTTGCCTCAAAGTCCCTCCCGTCAAAATGCCCCCCTCATCGCCTGCTCCCTGCCGACCTTGAACGCACCCCGTGCAGCGTCGTATTCTGCTTGAACTCTCATGCCAACCATCTTCGACAACATTGACAAAAACCTGCTCGCCGCCCTGAAAGAGACACTCCAGGTCGCCAGACGTGCCGATTTCTGCGTGGGCTATTTCAACCTGCGGGGCTGGCAGAGTCTTGCAGCGGAGATTGAGGCACTCCCCCTGCAACCAGACATGCCGGCCTGCCGTTTGATTGTCGGAAAATCAGTCGACGACGCCCAGACGATTCGGAATTACTACAACCATGTGAAACCCGAACCGACGAATAAAATTGTTCACGAACGCAAAAAGCAGTTTGCCGAATCGCTCATGCGGCAACTGGCCTCTGGAATCCCCACCGCACGCGATGAAACCGGGCTCAAGCGCCTGGCCAAACAACTTGAGTCAGGACGTCTTCAAGTCAAGTTCTTCGGTGCCCATCCCCTCCACGCCAAACTCTACCTTGCCCATCGGGACGACGCCATCAATCCGATCATCGGCTATGTCGGCAGCAGCAATCTCACCCTGTCCGGACTGGAACAACAGGGAGAACTCAACGTTGATGTCCTGGACACGGACGCCGCCGCAAAACTTGCGAACTGGTTCGAAGCACGCTGGGAAGATGACTGGTGCCTGGATGTCACCGCTGACCTTGCCGCGATCATCAGGAACAGCTGGGCCGGCGGGCCGATCAGTCCATACGAAATTTACATCAAAACCGCCTGGGAACTTTCCAGAGAGGCCATTGAGGGCTCACGTGAATTCACGGTACCGAAAATTTTCGACAAAACGATGCTGGACTTTCAGAAACAGGCGGTCTCTCTAGCCGCTGAGCGGCTGAATCGTCGCGGCGGCGTCATCATCGGCGATGTGGTGGGGCTTGGCAAGACCCTGGTGGCCAGTGCCGTCGCAAAAACGTTCCAGCAGGACCGCGGGGACAGCGTCCTGGTGATATGCCCGCCGAAACTGGAACAAATGTGGAAAGAGTATCTGCACGACTACAGCATTGCCGGAGACACACTGTCGCTGGGCAAGGTTCACAGCTTAAAGAAGATGAGGCGTTTTCGTCTCGTCGTGATTGACGAAAGCCACAATCTGCGAAACCGCGACGCCAAACGGTACGGGCACGTGCACGACTATGTCCGGGACAACGACTCCCGCGTGGTACTCCTGACCGCCACGCCGTACAACAAAGACATCACCGACATCAGCAACCAGTTGCGCCTGTTCGTGGAGGCCGACGCCGACCTTGGAGCCAGGCCGGATGAACATATCCACGTCCTCGGCGGCGTCGACCAGTTCAAACAGCAGCATCCTAATGATCTCCCGACATCGCTGGCGGCCTTCGAGCACAGTTGCCAGATGGACGACTGGCGGGAACTCATGCGCATGTTCATGGTGCGAAGAACACGGAGTCACATAAAAAGGAACTACGCGGACTACGACGAAGACAAGAAGCGGCATTACCTGTCGTTTGATGACGGGAAGCGATTCTACTTCCCCCACCGGAAGCCGAAATGTGCCAAATTCAGCCTGGGCACAAACACCCTCGACCAGTATGCGCGGCTGTATTCCCGGCGGGTCGTCGATATCATTGGCAAGCTCACGCTGCCCCGTTACGGCCTCGGGCGCTATCTGTTGCCCGACTATCAGCCGGGCACTTCCCCGCGTGGGGTCAGCGGCGACACGCTGCAGATCATCCAGAACCTGAGTCGTGCAGGGAGCCGGCTGATTGGTTTTGCCAAAGCCGGCCTGTTCAAACGACTGGAAAGCTCCGGGCCTGCCTTTTTGCTGTCCATCAGACGGCACATCGTGCGCAATGCCGTCTATCTCAGCGCATTGGATTGCAACGGAGAGTTTCCCATCGGCGACATACTCCACTCCCTGGCGGATGAAACCGAGGAAGAGGACGAGACCGACCCGTTCGCCCAGGATCATGAGAAAGGTGATGGCCTGGAACATTTTCTGGAAAAAGGCAGGCAGGTGTATACCGCCTTATCTGACCCGCGTGGAGAGTACAGAAAAAAGTTTGAGTGGATAGAGACCCGCTGCTTCGATCCATCGCTGAAGGAGGCGTTGCAGGAGGACTGTCGCGTTTTGCTGGACGTCCTGGCGGAGGTGCCGGAGTGGAATGCCGCCGCCGACCGCAAGCTGGATGCGCTTGACAGGTTATGCAGGACAACCCACAAGGAAGACAAGCTGCTGATTTTCACGCAGTTCAAAGACACCGCCGACTATCTCTACCGGGAACTGACACGACGCGGCGTGGATCGTCTCGCCGAAGTCTTTGGCGGCATGGATGACATCTCCGGGCACGTCAGACGGTTCAGCCCCGTTTCCAACAATGCGGAGTCAGTGACAGACCAGTTGCGGGTCCTGATTACCACCGACACCCTCAGCGAGGGGCAGAACCTCCAGGACGCGCACATCGTGGTCAATTTCGACCTGCCCTGGGCCATCATCCGTCTCGTGCAGCGTGCCGGCCGGGTGGATCGGATTGGACAGAAATCCCCGGAAATCCTGTGCTATTCCTTTTTGCCGGAGGAAGGCATTGAAGACATCATCGGCTTGCAGGAACTCTTGCAGCGTCGCATAGGCGAGAGTGCCGAGCTGCTGGGCTCCGATGAAAGATTTTTCGAAGGCGACACGGTCAATCTGAGACAGGTGTATGAAGAAACCATCAACCTTGAGGATGAAGAAGACGAAACGGACTTGATTTCCCGCGCCTACGACATCTGGCGTCAGGCCACAAAGAAGGATCCGGGGTTGAAAGAGAAAATAGCGCAACTTCCCGATATGGTCTATTCCTCGAAACGGGCGCGGGACACCCCTGGCGTGCTGGCCTATGTCAAAACCAACACCAACCAGCACATACTCACCCAGCTCAGTGCCAGCGGGGAAGTGATCACGCAGTCCCAGTCAAAAATTCTGAACCTGCTGGAATGTGCTCCCGATGAGCCGACGGCGTCGACAGCCGGGAACCATCACGAACTCGTTGAGCGGGTTGTTGTCCAGGTGAAGGAGGGGCACGTCGACATTGGTGGGCAGTTAGGAGGGGCACAGAACATCAGGCGTCGTGTGTACGACAAGCTGAAATTGTATCGTCGATCTTCCGACACACTGAAGCGGGCGATTGATCAGATTTACCGTTATCCTTTAAAAGAAACCGCCCGCGACCGTCTGCGTCGTCAGTTGCACGTGAACATCAGCGATGGTGACCTGGCGACACTGGTAGAAATTCTGCATGATGCCGGCGACCTGTGCGCCGTGCCCAGAGCGGGCGAGCCGGTGGTGCCGCACGTCATTTGCTCAATGGGGCTGGTTGAAAGCACGGAAAGCACATGACGTAGCAACATCCAAAAAGGAGATAGTCTGATGGCGGGGAAACATTTCAGGGATATTTGGGATCAGCTTCGCGGCAAAAAGCCCCACATGCCGCATTTCCTCTCGACGATTCGTCTTCAGGGCATTCGCGGCATCAATGATCTGAAAATCCCTCTGGAGTATCCGGTAAGCGTGATTGCCGGGGGCAATGCCAGCAGCAAATCAACGGTGTTGTTTGCCGCCGCCTGTGCGTACAAAGTACCGAGAGCGAGCCCGAGGGCTTATGTCCCGTCCACATTCTTCCCTGGGTACAACCCGAAACAGGGTACCCGGCACGACGAACACCGGGAGATCATCCTTGAGTATACATACTCTACGGAGAACGATGTCGTTCCAATGCAGTGGCGGCGGCGCACGAAGAGATGGAAGCGTAATTTTCTGGGCCGCAGGAATGTCAGTCAACCTGAGCGGGCTCTCTATCTCCGCACCCTCAGCAATCCATCCGAGGTGCGAAGCGTTCTTCAAATGTCCTATCTCAAAAAACCTCCGACGGAAGAGCCCCTCACCCCCACGCAAATAGACTTTGCACAAAGCATGTTGCAGCCGCTCAAGTACCGCGAAGTTGTCAAACTGTCCGGCAGCAGCGGGGGGCAAAACCTTCTCTTTGCAGACAACAAAAATGGAGCGTCCTATTCCGAACTGCACATGTCAGCGGGCGAGCGTGCCATTCTACGGCTTTCACGTGAGATTGCACAGGTGGACAATGCGCTGGTTCTGATTGATGAAGTGGAAGCCGGTCTGCATCCCATGGCCCAGAATCTTCTTATGCTTCATTTGCAACAGCTTGCTCTGCGCAATGACTTACAGATTATTGTCACGTCCCACAGCCCTGTCGTGCTGGATTCGGTCCCGAGCCATGCCCGTATTTTCCTTGAACGTAACGAACAGGGGGACATTACCGTCCGTCCCCCGTATCGGGACATCATCCAGAATGCTCTGTATGGACGATCCAGTGAGGCGCTCAACATCCTCTGCGAAGATGACGCTGCCGAGGCTATTCTGAACGGCGTTGTTGATATTCTGTCGTATGAACAGACAGTTCAGCGTGATGCCATTCGCATAGGACGCGATACCGGTGCCAAGGAATTTCCAGGACACGCCGCGGCGTTCAAGAAATTTGGTCTGATAGAAAATTTTGTGTTCGTTCTGGACGGCGACCAGCGTGGAGGAAATATAGCGGAGCAAATCAGGGACGCGGGAGGGAGTCAACGGATTCCTGTCCTGTTTCTTCCTGGCGACCATGCACCGGAATTTTGGGTGTGGAAGTGCCTGACCACGGACATGGATTCCCTGGCACAGCCTCTGGGGAGCGATGTTAACAGTCTCAGGAAAATACTGAACCAACTGAATGCCCTCCACGACGGTGCATCGGGTGCCCAGTCAGAGATCGTCAAGAGCAAACTGCGCGATCTGGCACAAAACCTGAGTCAGGACACCGCGAGCCTGTGCCGTATCGTCGCCAGACATGAAGCGGAGAAAAAAGACAGTGACATTCAACCCCTGGTGGAACAGTTGAAACAATGCGTGTTTGACTGGCGCAAGGACTGAGCATTCCCCTTAGAACCCAGCCCGAAAATTCCCCGTCCTGTCCATGATGCGAAGTACAACGATCGGGGCCGACCATGTGCCCCCGGCGTCGTCATTCCTGCGGACGCAGGAATCCAGGGTGCCG
>RKSG01000022.1 GCA_007570995.1 Nitrospirales bacterium | reverse complement strand
CACCATGAAGACCCCTTCCACCCGTACCGTTGCCATCGCGGGCGTCACCGGCGTCGTGGGCATGGAGATGCTCTCGGTGCTGGAAGAGCGAACCTTTCCCGTTGACCGGGTGATCCCGTTGGCCTCGTCCCGGTCGGCGGGGAGCGAGGTGACGTTTCGCGGCGACGACGTGAGCGTCCACGAGCTGACCGGAGACTCATTTCAGGGGGTCGACGTGGCGTTGTTTGCCACCGGCGCCGGGGTCAGTAAAGAGTATGCGCCTCTCGCCGCCAAAGCCGGCGCCGTGGTCATTGACAACAGTTCGGCCTGGCGCATGGACCCGCGCGTCCCGTTGGTCGTTCCCGAGGTGAATCTGTCTGATCTTGACAGGCACCAGGGCATGATTGCCAACCCCAACTGCTCCACCATTCAGCTGGTGGTGGCGCTCAAGCCGCTTCACGACCGTGCCAGGATCACGCGGATTGTCGTGTCGACCTATCAGTCGGTTTCGGGTACCGGCAGGGACGCCATGGATGAACTGGCGGAACAGAGTCGGCAGCTGTTGAGCTTCGGTGACGTGAAGCCCACCGCGTATCCGCACCAGATCGCGTTTAACTGCCTGCCGCATATTGACACCTTTTTACCCTCGGGCTCCACCGGGGAGGAAATGAAGATCGTCAACGAAACGCGCAAGATTCTGGGTGATGACTCGATTGGTATTTCCGCGACCACGGTTCGCGTCCCCGTGTTTGTCGGTCACGCGGAATCCATCAATATCGAAACGGAAAAAAAGCTGTCGGTGGCGGAAGCCCGGGCGATTCTGGCCACGGCCCCGGGTGTGCAACTGTGTGATGATCCCTCGCGGGATCTGTATCCCCTGCAGCTTCACGCGGCGGGAACCGATGCGGTGTTTGTCGGACGTATTCGCGAGGATGATTCCATTCCCCATGGTCTCAATCTGTGGGTGGTGGCGGATAATGTGCGCAAAGGCGCCGCGCTCAATGCTGTGCAGATTGCCGAAGCCCTGGTGAGGTGAGCCATGCCGACATTCAATGGTCCCGGGAACATACTCATCGTGCTGGGGTTGGGGCTGGTCGTGGTCGGTCTGCTCATGTCACTGATTGGCAAAGGGCCGGGCGAAGGTGTCTGGCCTGGCTGGCTCGGGCGCCTGCCGGGCGATTTGTTCATCAAACGCGACCGTGTGACCGTGTACATTCCCCTGGGCACCTGCATACTCGTGAGCTTTGTGGGCAGTATGATCCTCTATTTCTTCATGAAACGATGACAGAAGTCCCCCTGGATTCCTGCGTTCGCAGGAATGACGGAAGGGGGGTGGGAATGACGGCGGCGGGGCGTCATTCCCGCAGTGAGTTGAGCGGGAATCCAGGGGCGCGCATGTTTGGTGCGCCATGATCCTCTATTGCTTCATGAAACGGTGACAGAAGCCCCCGCCCCTGGATTCCTGCGTTCGCAGGAATGACGGCGGGGGGAGTGGATTCCTGCGTCTGCAGACATGACGGCGGGAGGGCAGGAATGACGGAGGGGGGCGTCATTCCCGCAGTGAGTTGAGCGGGAATCCAGGGAGGGCGCATGTTTGGTGCTGCCATGATCATCATCCCGTTGTTGCTCGTCAGCATGGGGCTTGGTCCCCTGCTCATGCCGGTCTACGCGGCGGATCACGTTCGAGTCGCGCTTGCTGAAAAGGCCACCCGCGTCACGGTCACGTCTGTCGGTGGGCTTCGTCTCAGGTTCGCAGGAACGACGGAGGGGGAGCTTGACCAGGGGGTGGCAGTCTCTTCCGGTGTGACGGTTGTGCGGGACGGCGGGGCGTTGCAGGTTGATGGCGAGCGCGTGCGGGGGGACTGGATCACGCTTCGGGGGCACAGCGGGGCGTTGACGGTCACGCTGCATGACACGAAATCAAATGCTCACCGGTGGATGGTCAGGGGAGACGTGGAGATCAGCAAGCGGAACACGCATCTTCTGGTCGTGAACAGGGTGGATCTTGAGGAATATGTCGCCGGAGTGGTGAGTGCAGAAGTCAGCCCCCGCTGGCATGAGGAACTCCTGAAAACGCAGGCCGTCGCGGCGCGGACCTATGTGGTGTACAAGACACTCGTCAATGCGCGTCACCCGTTCGACGTCCATGCCGGTGTCCAGGATCAGGTCTATAAGGGGCTCCAGCATGTCAATGACGCGGTCCGCCGTGCCGTGGCTGCCACGCGGGGAGAAGTCGTGACGCACAAAGGACGTCCCATTTTCGCGGTCTATTCCTCCACGGCCGCCGGCCCGACGGAAGATGCCATGAATGTGTGGTCCCAGGATTTGCCCTATTTGAAAGGGGTGGAATGTCCGTTCGATCAGGATGCGCCGCGGTACCGGTGGCAAGCCACCATTCCCTTTGAACGTGTCGAGTCCCGATTCCGCGAGGCCGGCTATCCCATTGGCTGGCTTGCGACGATCACCCCGTACAGCATGACGAAGGCCGGGCGGGTCAACAAGGTGAGAATCCTGCATTCCAAAGGGGTGCTCATGGTCACGGGTCAGGAGCTTCGGCGCGTGCTCGGGTTTTCCACCGTGTGGAGCACACGGTTTCGCATTGAGCGGATTGGGAGAGACGTGGTCTTTGCGGGGCACGGTGCCGGGCACGGCGTTGGGCTGTGTCAATGGGGCGCCAGGGCCATGGCTGGATTAGGGTACCGCTATCGCGCCATTCTGCACTATTACTATCCCGGCACCGAGATCCTCCCGCTCAACCGGATCATCATGAACCTTACCTCCTGACCGCCGATGCGTGCGTCCCCCTGGATTCCCGCTCAACTCACTGCGGGAATGACGGAGGGGGAGGCTGCGGGAATGACGGAGGGGGGGCTTTTGGTCAGCGTCCCCCGTGGTGGCCCGTCCGTTGTGGAATCGATTTGTGCTTTGATAGCCGCCATGCGACTCTCTGCGTTTGATTTCCCTTTTGATGCGTCGCTCATCGCCGATGAGCCGGTTTCTCCAAGAGATCATGCCAGATTATTAGTCGTGCCGCGCACGCGCGGCCCCGTGTTCCAGCATGCACAGGTGAAAGATCTGCCAACCCTGTTGCGATCAGGTGACGTGGTGGTGCTGAACGACACGAAGGTGATGCCCGCCAGGTTGTCCGGCACCAAGCGGGCCAGCGGCGGCAGGGTCGAGGTGTTACTGGTGCGGCCCGTGGAAGAGACGATATGGGAAGTGCTGGTGAAAGGCCGCGTCAACGTCGGGCAGATCATACAGTTTCACGACGAGGCGACGGCGGAGGTCATGGAGCGGAGCCGTGAACGAACGGTCATGCGTATCCGGACACGAGGGGGCGTCAAAGATCTGCTGGCCACCAGGGGCTCGGTGCCGCTTCCGCCCTATATCAGGCGTCCGGCCAATGAGCGGGACCGGGAAACCTATCAAACGGTCTTTGCCAGAGCGGAGGGGGCCGTTGCGGCGCCGACGGCGGGGTTGCATTTCACGGAACGATTACTGGCGGATCTCGCGCAAACGGGCATTCACGTGGTGACCGTGACGTTGCACGTTGGCCCCGGGACGTTTCGTCCCGTCACCGTTGAGCACATCGAAGATCATCGCATGCATACTGAGTGGTTTGAGATTTCCGAAGAAACGGCGCGATGCGTCAACCTGGCCAGGGCGGAAGGTCGTCGAATTGTGGCAGTTGGAACGACCTCTGTTCGGGCGTTGGAATCTGCTGTCAGCAGCGCGGGCATCCTGCAGGCTGGCGCGGGTGAAACCCGGCTGTTGCTGACGCCCGGGTGTCCCTTCACCGTAGTTGACGCGCTGCTGACCAACTTTCATTTACCGCGCACGACATTACTCATGCTCGTCTCTGCCTTCGCTGGTCTCGACCACATGCGTTCGGCATACGAAGAAGCCGTCAGGGCGCGGTATCGACTGTACAGCTACGGCGATGCCATGCTGATTCACTGATGGGTCTGTCGACATCCCCGCCTGTTCTCAAAAGCCTCCCTCCGTTCCTTGATCAAAAGCCCCCCGTCATTCCCGCAATGTCCCCCTTCCGTCATTCCCGCAGTGAGTTGAGCGGGAATCCAAGGGATGTGGTGTCTGCGTGCTAGTTGTGTCGGAAGGTGCAAGGCCCCGTGCCGCGTGGTGCAGCGGCGTTCCTCCCTTGGTCACGCCGCCTCCGTCCCTTGGTCAAAAGCCCCCCGTCATTCCCGCAATGTCCCCCTTCCG
>RKSG01000095.1 GCA_007570995.1 Nitrospirales bacterium | reverse complement strand
TCCGTGGACGCATCGTCCACAATAATCAATTCGAAATCTGTGCAGGTTTGATCCAGTACGCTCTGAATGGCCTCTGTGAGGTAACGGGATTGCCCGTTGAATGCCGGGATGACGACACTGATTCGAGGTGCAGGTGGGGACATTGGCAAGGCTCCAGGATCCGGGGGTACAGGTGTATAGGCCAAACGGGTTCTGTTGTCAAGACGACAGGTGAAGACGGTGTGTGCAACGGTTCATCACACGTTCTGTGAGACACACTGACCGCGTGAGATTCTGATGATATCACACACCGTCCCACATTCCTGATCCCCGCCTGATCATGCCATGGCCCTGCATCCGGAGCATGACGATACAATGAACATGAAGAATGTTCTGATCATCAAGCTTCGGTACATTGGGGATGTTCTCCTTTCAACAGCGGTTCTTCCACTCTTCAAGCGGCATGTCCCTCATGCCAGAATTTCTTTTCTCGTTAATGCGGGGACAGAAGCCGTGCTGACGCATGACCCCAGACTTGACGAAATCATTCCACTGTTTCGTGGTTCGCTGTGGTCTCAAATCCAATTGCTTCGGATGCTTCGTGCCAGGCAGTACGACTGTGTCGTTGATCTGACGGACGGAGATCGGTCGGCGTTCGTGAGTATGGTCACCGGAGCCCCCGTTCGTGTGGGATTCTGTCATACACGCCTGTGGCGCCGCCGGTGCTATACGGATTGTGTGGAGGGACTGTACGGGACCATGCATATGGTTGATTATCATGCAAAGCTCCTGGAATGTGTGGGCATATACGACGTTCCCGGCATGCCCCAGCTCTTTGTGTCAGAGGATGCGGAACGTGCGACTCTCCACATGTTGGAGGACATTGGGCTGTCCAGGCAGCCATGGGCCATGATACACCCCGCGGCTCGATACTGGTTTAAGGCATGGCCTGCCGAACGGTTTGCAGCGCTAAGCGATGCGCTCTATGAAAAGGGTTTCCATGCCGTACTGGTGGGAAGTCAGCATGAGCGGGCCCTGGAATCTGAGATTCTCAAGTCTGCCCGACGTCCCCTCGTATCACTGATAGGCAAAACAAGCCTTGGAGAGTTGGCGGCGCTGATGAAACAATGTCACATCTTTATAGGCAACGATGGCGGACCGATGCATATGGCCGCCGCCATCGGCTGTCCCGTTGTGGCCATGTTTGGTCCGTCAAATCCGGCGGTCTGGGGGCCACGAGGCCAACGTGTCAAAACCATTTATAAAGGGCTTGATTGTCGCGAGTGCTATTATCCTGGCTGTTCCCGTGGTGAGCAGAATTGCATGAAACTGATCACCGTTGAGGAAGTGCTGGCGGAAGCGGAAGAATTTTTACGGGATCATGGCAGGTTTGATAACGACCTGTGGAACGTGGCAAAGTGAGACACGGGTCATGGAAGACCATTGGACAGAGCCAGGACGTATCCGTCCACGAACATGGAACCATTTGGCATCTTGTTGATGAGAGACGGTGTGCGTTGTACGGATGCAGGCCCCGACAGAGCATGCCGGGTGTTTTGACAATGGAACAGAAGCAAATGGCGGAGAGGGCGGGATTTGAACCCGCGGTAGGGGGTTAGCCTACGACGGTTTAGCAAACCGTTGCCTTCGGCCGCTCGGCCACCTCTCCGTGCAGTTTGCGGTGTGGGTGATGGTCTGTTCCCGGAAGACGGAAGATTGTAACTGATTACCTGAGGAACCTCAAGGGCGGTTGACAGTGAACCACGCGGAGTCATTCTCTGTTGCGTGCCATTGTCCGTGGCGACGAGTCGTTGCCATATGCCCGCAAATGGGGTTCGTCGTGTTGGCTGGGGAACAAGCATGAAAGGCATCATTTTAGCTGGAGGGTCGGGAACCCGTCTGTATCCGCTCACCGTGGCTGCCAGTAAACAGATTTTGCCGGTTTACGACAAACCCATGATCTATTACCCGCTTTCCACGCTCATGCTGAGCGGCATTCGGGAGATCCTCGTCATTGGGACACCTGAGCACCTGCCTTTATTTCGCACCCTGCTGGGCGATGGCCAGCAATGGGGCATTCACTTGTCTTATGCCGAACAACCCCACCCGGAAGGTATTGCGCAAGCGTTCATCATTGGCCGGGCATTTGTCGGGCACGATGCCGTTGCCTTGCTGTTAGGCGATAATATTGTCTATGGGCAGGGGATATCTCAGACCATGCAGAGAGCCGCGAACCATACGAGCGGTGCCACGATTTTCGGTTATCGAGTGAAGGATCCTGAACACTACGGAATCGTGGAATTTGATGCGGCCGGGCATGTGGTGAGCCTGGAAGAAAAGCCCACCGTGCCGAAATCGCCTTATGCCATTACAGGGTTATACTTTTATGATAATCAGGTGCTGGACATTGCGGCACACGTGAAGCCTTCACGGCGAGGCGAACTGGAAATCACGGATGTCAACACAGTCTACATGGAGCGGGATGCGTTGAGAGTGCAGTTATGGGGAAGGGGCATCGCGTGGCTGGATATGGGCACCCATACCACATTGTTGCAGGCGGCGAATTTCATTGAAGTCCTGGAAAACCGACAAGGCATCAAAATAGGCTGTCCCGAGGAAGTGGCGTATCGTATGCGGTACATTGATGCCAATGGGTTGGAACGATTGGCACGCTCGATGCCACGCGGCCGCTATGGCGAATATTTGTTGAGTGTGCTTCAGCATGACGGCGGGCCTCATTGATGGATGTGACGCAGACGGACTTGCCCGGTGTCTTGAGGATTGTGCCACGAGTGTTTCGTGATGAGCGTGGCAGTTTCCTGGAGTCGTGGCATGCTCATCGCTATGCCACGGCCTGTCTTCCTGATGCGTTCGTTCAAGCCAACCTTGTTCGATCGTCGGCTGGGGTGTTACGCGGTCTTCATTATCAGTTGCGGCACCCTCAGGGAAAATTGGTTTGGGCCGTGCGCGGGAGCATTTTTGACGTGGCTGTGGATATTCGCCAGGGATCGCCGACGTTCGGGCAATGGGTTGGGGAAGTGCTGTCCGATCGGGATCATCGTCAACTGTATATCCCGCCGGGATTCGCTCATGGCTATTGCGTGTTGTCGGAATCTGCGGATTGCGCGTATCTGTGCACGGACTACTACGCTCCGGGTGACGAGTATGGATTGCCCTGGAACGATACAACCATTGCGATTCAATGGCCCGTGACGTCTCCCATTCTATCCGACAAGGATCAACAGTGGCCTGAGCTTGATGGGATTCCTCGTGAACGGTTGCCTGTCTGGGAGAACGCTGGATGAACATTCTGGTTGTGGGACGTTCCGGCATGTTGGCGTCGGAGCTGGCCCGTCGTTTTCATGAAAGCGAACATGATGTGGTGATCATGGGGCGACCGGTCCTGGATATTCGAGATCCTCGCTGCATCCGGAACGCTCTGGATAACACAGGCCCTGATCTGGTGATTAATGCGAGTGTCTACGGGGGGCAGACCACACTTGAGCAGGCCGAACGGGAAACAGCGCTTGCGTTTTCGATCAACCGCGACGGTGTGAAATCATTGGCGGAAGCCTGTCAGATCAGACACGTGCCACTGATCCACGTGTCAACGGATTACGTGTTTGACGGGCGCGGCACCCGGCCCATTGCCGAAGACAGTCCGGTGGGGCCGCTGAACGTGTATGGCCAAAGTAAATGGGAGGGCGAGGAAGCGATCCGAGCCACGTGTGAACGGCATCTGATTATTCGGACGGCGTGGGTTTATGGTCGTGAGGGCAGAAATTTTTTGCGAACCATGTTGTCTCTGGGGAAAGACAGGCACGAGATTCGCGTGGTCCATGACCAGTACGGATGCCCGACATGGGTAAGGGATCTGGCGCAAACCATCCTCGTGCTCTGCAACGCCGTGCAGCGTGAGCCGGCTTCCATTCCCTGGGGCACGTTCCATTTCTGTGGGGCCGGACACACCACATGGTATGCGTTTGCCATGACCATTTTTCAGAGCGTCGCGGGGCTGGATGTCATGACGGTCAACACCATCACGCCCATTCCCGCGACGGCATATCCCTCCACGGTGCTTCGTCCACGATATTCTGTCTTGTGTTGTGAAAAAATTCGTTCGGCCTTTGGAGTGAATCCACCATGTTGGCAGGACAGTCTGGCAGCCTGTCTCCGGGAGATGTACCCGTGTCGCTCTTGACACCGCGGAACGTCTTAGTCACGGGAGGTGCGGGCTTTA
>RKSG01000158.1 GCA_007570995.1 Nitrospirales bacterium | reverse complement strand
CCCCCATCCGTCATTCCTGCGCACGCAGGAATCCAGGGGTGGTGGGAGGGACGCCAGGGGCGTCGCATCGAGTGCCCCGGTCATAGTGTGATGAATCCTGGTCGTGTTCTGTGGTGAACAGATGCCGTACCCGTTCTATTCCCCACAACATTTCACCATATCCCGGCTGACACAGCCGACACCGTATCCCCT
Organism: Nitrospirales bacterium; assembly: GCA_007570995.1. Lineage (GTDB taxonomy): Bacteria > Nitrospirota > Nitrospiria > Nitrospirales > UBA8639 > Bin75. Next base: position 11,588 of record RKSG01000158.1, on the reverse strand, counting down.
GGTCATGGCCAGGGGGCTCTGAGAAAAAGGAAGGGGGTCATGACGCTCTGGGACAAAACGCGAATCGGGTTAACGTTTGATGATGTGGTGTTGCTTCCGGCCAGGTCGGACGTGATTCCCAGCGAAGTGGATTGCTCCACATGCGTGTCGCGCGGGATCACCATCCGCATACCCATTCTGAGTGCGGCCATGGACACCGTGACGGAAAGTCGTCTGGCCATTGCGCTGGCGCGTGAAGGGGGTCTGGGTGTCCTCCATCGCTCCTCGTCGCCTGAAGAGCAGGCCATGGAAGTGGACAAGGTGAAAAAATCCGAAAGCGGCATGATTATCGACCCCATCACCATTGCGCCGAATCAGACCATTCGCGATGCCCACGACATCATGGACGCCTACCATATTTCCGGGATTCCGGTAACAAAGGACGGCAAACTGGTCGGCATTCTGACCAATCGGGACCTGCGATTTGAGACCCGGTCGGACCTGTTAGTGTCGCAGGTCATGACGAGCAAGGAACTCGTCACGGTGCCGGAGGGGACGAGTCTGGACAGGGCCAGAGAAATTCTGCATGAACATCGCATTGAAAAGCTGCCGGTCGTCAATGACCGTTTTGAGCTGAAAGGGCTGATTACGATCAAGGACATTCAGAAGCAGATAAAATACCCGAATGCCTGCAAGGACACCCACGGTCGGTTGCGCGTGGCCGCTGCCGTTGGTGTGGGGAAAGACGTACCGGAACGTGTGGAACGTCTGGTCAGGGCTGGTGTGGACATGCTCGTGGTGGACACAGCCCACGGGCATTCCCAGGGAGTCATTGACACCGTCAAAATGATTAAACAGCGGTATGCCTCGACGGATCTGATGGCCGGCAACGTCGGCACGGCGGAGGCCGTTCGGGAGCTTGTGGACGCGGGCGCCGATGCGGTGAAGGTGGGCGTCGGCCCGGGTTCAATTTGCACGACGCGGATTGTCTCGGGTGCCGGGGTGCCCCAACTGACCGCCATTGCCGATTGTGCCGAAGCGCTAAAAGGGACCGGCGTGCCGGTGATTGCCGACGGTGGCATCAAGTATTCCGGGGACATTTCCAAAGCCCTGGCGGCGGGAGCTGCCGCCGTCATGATCGGCTCCCTGTTTGCCGGTACGGAAGAATCACCAGGGGAGACCGTCTTATATCAGGGCCGCACCTACAAAGAGTATCGTGGCATGGGCTCTCTCGGGGCGCTGGAACGCGGGAGTCAGGATCGGTATCAGCAGGAAGGGCGGAGCAGAAAAAAGCTCGTACCGGAGGGCATCGAAGGCCGCGTGCCGTACAAAGGTGCCCTGTCCCATACGACGTATCAGTTGGTAGGCGGGTTGAAAGCCGGCATGGGCTATTGCGGCTGTCGGTCCGTCACTGAATTGCAGCGCAACTCCCGGTTCATTCGTTTAACCCAGGCCGGCTTTCGGGAAGGCCACGTGCATGATGTGGTCATCACCCGGGAGGCTCCCAACTACAGGGCTGACGTGGAGTAACGTCAGTCCGTGTCGCCGGCCCCTGAAGACGTCATTCCTGCGAACGCAGGAATCCGGCTCCGAAGAAAACCTGTCCATGGCGTCCAGTCACGATACGATCATTGTTCTTGATTTCGGGTCACAGTACACCCAGCTGATTGCCCGCCGGATTCGGGAAGCCCGTGTCCATTCCGTGATCCTGGACTCCTCCGCGTCTGTGGAGTCAATTCGTGTGCATCATCCCAGGGGCATTGTGCTGTCCGGGGGGCCTGCCAGTGTGACGGGGAGCGGGCGTCCTGCGTGGGCCAAAGCGATTGTGCGGGAAGGTCTGCCGGTGCTTGGCATTTGCTACGGCATGCAGGTCATCGCGCATGAAATGGGCGGACGCATCAGCCGGGCCAGGCAGCGGGAATTTGGTCGGGCGGAATTACGGGTAGAGGACGGAGCGGATTTATTCCGGGGTCTCACCGGCATCGGGCCGTTTGAAGTCTGGATGTCGCACGGCGACCGCATTGAAACGTTGCCCCCTGGATTCAAGGCCATAGCGCGGACCAGGAATTCCCCGGTTGCGGCGATGAAGTCGGTTCACAACGGGCGTCGTCTGTACGGTCTGCAATTTCACCCCGAGGTTGCCCATACGGTGCACGGTGCGCGGATCCTCAGAAACTTCGTGCATCGCATTTGCGAAGCCAGGCCCACCTGGACCATGGGATCATTCCTGCACGATTCCATTGGCCGGATTCGTCAACGTGTAGGGCGGGACAACGTGCTCTGTGCGCTGAGCGGAGGTGTAGACAGCATGGTAGCTGCTGCCATGACCCACCGGGCCATTGGATCGCAGCTCACCTGCGTGTTTATTGACAACGGTGTGATGCGGAAACACGAGGCCCGGCAGCTTTCCAGAGTATTCCGGTCGCATCGTTTCAACTATCGCATGGTGGATGCCTCCGGGCAGTTCCGGCGTGCCTTGGGTCGCACCACGGATCCTGAAAAAAAACGCAGAATCATCGGGCGTCAGTTCGTGAAGGTATTTGACAGCGAAGCGCAGAAAATCGGCAACGTCCGTTACCTGGTCCAGGGCACCTTGTACCCTGATGTGATTGAAAGCGTCCGGCACAGAGGCCCGTCCGCGACCATCAAGACGCACCATAACGTGGGTGGTCTTCCCACGCGGATGCGGCTCAAATTGGTCGAGCCGCTCCGGGAGTTATTCAAGGACGAAGTGCGGGCGTTAGGGAAGGAGCTGGGGTTGTCGGATGACATGATTTATCGTCATCCCTTTCCTGGGCCTGGTCTGGCCATTCGCATTCTTGGCGAGGTGACGACCGATCGGTTACGTATGCTTCGAGACGCCGACGCCATTTTTCTCACTGAACTGGAGTCGCACGGGTTATATCGGAAAACATGGCAGGCGTTTGCCGTATTATTACCTGTTCGGACCGTGGGAGTCATGGGTGACAGTCGGACCTATGAACATGTCATCAGCCTGCGGGCTGTGGTCAGTGTAGATGGCATGACGGCTGACTGGGCGCGTCTGCCGCATCGTTTTCTGGGGCATGTTGCGAACCGTATCATCAACGAAGTGCGCGGTGTGAACCGTGTCGTGTACGACATCAGTTCCAAACCGCCGAGTACGATTGAATGGGAATAAGATGGATTTCCAGACATCGAGGCGCAGTGCCCGCCCGTCGGTCGTCATGCCTGCGAACTACCTGCCCCCTGGTCGTCATTCCTGCGCATGCAGGAATCCAGTCGTCCGTTGGTCGTCATGTCTGCGCACGACCCGCCGGTCGTCATGCCTGCGCACGCAGGAATCCAGTCTTTTACTGACAGGCGTGGGTAACCCCCGATGATGATACGATTACAGAAAGTCATTGCCGCCTGTGGGCTTGCGTCCCGTCGTACAGCGGAGACCATGATCCGCAATGGCGAAGTCACCGTGAACGGCGCAGTCGTTCGCGTGCTGGGTACCTGCGTCGACCCATTAACGGATCACGTAAAAGTCAACGGACATCATGTGCGACAGGCCGAGCCCGAAGCCTTTGTGCTGTTGCACAAGCCCCCCGGCTGTGTAACAACAATGAGTGACCCGCAGGGTCGCCCCACGATCGCGGATAGACTGACCGGCGTGAAAGTCCGTGTGTTCCCGGTGGGGCGGCTCGACTACGACGCCGAGGGGTTGCTGCTGCTGACGAACAACGGCAAAGTAGCCCAGGCATGTTTACATCCACGGTATCATGTGCCCAAAACATATCTGGTGAAGGTATCTGGCGTATGCACGGACGAGGAACTTCGGACGCTTCAGAACGGCGTCGCCCTGGATGACGGCGTCACCGCCCCCGCCGTCGTCAGAAAATCCGGAAAAGCCCGGGTCAATTCATGGCTTGAGCTGACCATTCACGAAGGCAGAAAACATCAGGTCAAACGCATGATAGAGGCCATGGGACATCGAGTCGTGCGCATCAAGCGAACCCGTTTCGGCCCGCTGGTTCTGGGGGACCTGCGAGTTGGTGCCTGCCGGTTTGCGACCGATGCCGAAGCCAATGCCCTGCGTGCCCTCCTTCACCGGCCGGCTGGAGCCGGAGCCCGTCGTCCGGATAGAGCTGCACGGGCGTCGGTCTCCACGCGGCCCGCGCGACAGCCCCTTCCCGCGCGTACGCGGAAACCCGCGCCACCCCGGCGGCGGAGTGCGGACGGTGGGAGACGTCGTCCCCCGGCTGGTCAGAGACTGGATTCCTGCGTTCGCAGGAATGACGGCCGGCGTAATCAGGAACAGACACGATGAAACGCACGCACCATTGCGGAGAACTCACGCGCGAGCAGGCTGGCCACACCGTCACGTTGATGGGATGGGTGCATGGCCGTCGCGATCACGGCGGCGTGTTATTCGTAGACATCCGCGACCGTGGCGGGGTCACGCAACTCGTGTTTGACGAGGAAACCGATGAGACCGTGCGCGCCTGTGCGGATGAGTTGCGGAGTGAATACGTGATTGCCGTGACGGGAACGGTGCGTCTCAGGCCTGAGGAGTCTGTGAACCCGCAGATTGCGACCGGGGAAATTGAAATTCCCGTGCATGCCCTGACGGTATTGAACCGGGCCAGAACGCCACCGTTTGTCATTGAAGACGACGTGCCGGCCACGGAGTCGCTACGTCTGAAGCACCGGTATCTGGATTTACGACGACCATCCATGCAGCGGTTACTCGCGCTGCGTCACGACGTCGTCCACCGCACCAGAGCCTTTCTCCACGAGCGCGGATTTCTGGAAATCGAAACGCCGATTCTCACAAAGAGCACCCCCGAAGGAGCCAGAGACTATCTCGTCCCCAGCCGCGTCTCCCAGGGTGATTTTTTCGCCTTACCGCAATCCCCGCAGCTCTTCAAGCAGATTCTGATGATCGGCGGCGTCGACCGGTATTATCAGATCGCCCGATGCTTCCGCGACGAAGACCTCCGGCTGGATCGGCAACCCGAGTTCACGCAAATTGACCTTGAGATGTCGTTTGTCGAGCGTGACGACGTCATATCCCTGACGGAAGCGCTTCTGGTCGATGCCTGCCGTGGTGTAGCGGGCGTCACCCTCCCCGTGCCGTTCCCGCGTCTCACTTGGCACGAGGCCATGTCGCGGTACGGGACGGACAAACCTGACCGTCGTTTTGGTCTGGAGCTGCGCGATTTGAACGAAGCCGTCGCGAACATGGCGTTTGCGGTCTTTCGGGATGCCGTCAAGCGGGGCGGGCAAGTATCTGGGCTGGTGGTCAAGGGTGGGGCGGACATGCCCCGCAATCAGATTGACCGTCTCATTGAAGCCGCCAGGGATTTCGGGGCTAAAGGTCTGGCGTGGGTCAAAATTGTTGACGGGTGGAAGTTGGAATCGGCCATAGCCAAATTTCTCACCCCTGAACCCTTACGTCGGGCGTTGCCGGATGCTGGCCCTGGAGATCTCCTCCTCTGTGTTGCCGACAAGCCGGCCGTCACCCATGACGTACTGGGCCGTTTGCGTGTGCATCTTGGCACCACCCTGAATCTGATTGCGCAGAACACATGGGAGCCTGTCTGGGTAACGGACTTTCCCTTACTCGAATACGACACGGAGGCACAGCGGCACGTCGCGCTTCATCATCCGTTCACGGCCCCCTGTCCGGACGACGTGCCGCACCTGGATGCTGATCCGCTGCGTGTCCGTGCTCAGGCCTACGACGTGGTCCTCAACGGCGTAGAGCTGGGAGGGGGAAGCATACGTATCCATCGCAGTGACATGCAGCAGAAGATGTTTGATTTACTTGGCATGTCCATGGAATCGGCGCGTGAGCAGTTTGGGTTTTTCCTGGATGCCCTGGACTATGGTGCTCCTCCCCATGGTGGGATTGCCCTGGGTCTGGATCGTCTGGTGATGCTGCTGGGCAGGACCGAGTCCGTTCGGGATGTCATTCCCTTCCCCAAGACGCAAAAAGCCCAGTGTCCGATGACCGAGGCGCCGTCGACGGTCAGTCGCGCGCAGCTTCAGGATCTGGCCATCAAACTGGTTCATGATCCGGTGAAGGCACGTCCCGCGGAGTCTGACCCGCACAGCCGGTAAATGGCGTGGGAGGGAAATGGAGGGGGGTGGGTATGACGCTATGCCTTCAGGACATTGACCACGATACCGTGCAGGCCTGTAGCGCCATTGGGCTGAGCGCGGGTGATGGTAGAGGTCTGAATCTGTCCGCTGGTATCCACTGCGCGGACTGACACCATAGTCTTCCCTGCTGGCATATCTCGGCGGTCATAATCCCAGACGACCCATGACCATGGCGAGTGTGGCGGCGTCACCTCGGCTTCGTCCCACGTACGTTCCTGATCGAAGCTCAGTTGCACGCGTTCGATGGAGCGTGGCCCGCCGAATGCGACGCCGCGGAAATGAATATCTGGCCCCACGATATCCTGATAATGTCCGGGGCTGTCGATACGGGAGAACATATTCACCGTACCGTCGTCGGTCCATCCTTTGCGTTGCCAGTATCCCTTATAGTCGCCGTTATACACTTCAATTTCCGTAATCCATTTAACATTTTTGATGCCGTAGAGACCTGGCACGATCAGGCGCAGGGGGAATCCGTGGGCTTTAGGGAGTTTTTCCCCGTTCATCAGATAAGCCAGCATCACCTCGTCGCGCATAGCGATTTCGAAGGGGATACTATCGTGGTATCCGTCGGCTCCGCGGAAGATCACATCTCTAGCCGTATCGGGGTCGGTACCGGCTTCGAGCAGGAGTGTTTTAAGGGAGATCCCTCGCCAGATTGCGTTACCCAGGCTTGTCCCTCCTGGGAGGGTATCGATGCAGATAAGGGTAGACACCTGATCGAACGAGCGGCGATTCAGGACATCCCGCCATTGCAGCACCATAGGATTAGACACGCGACCTTTCACCACCATTTGCCATTGTTCCTGGTCGAGGTCACGTGTGAGATTATAAGGGGAGTCCATATAATTGACGGTATAGAACTTATCGTTTGGTGTGAAGTACAGTGTTTCGCGTGGGGGGACAGCGAACATACTACCCAGGTCGCATCCGCCTGTGAGAGTAGTGATACCTGCGAGAGCGCCCAGGCCGCCGAGTTGAAACAGTGCGCGACGGGTAATATCCATGGTATCTGCGTCCCTGGTACGTGTCGTCCCTGCGCGTGGGGTGTGTCTGGGTGACGTGCAGTCATTATACGTTTCGCGTGTGAGGTGCTGCAAGGGGACGCAGGAATCCAGGGGGCTGGTGGAGCGGGCTGAGCGTTCCCACGGGGGGTGGGTCGTCATTCCTGCGGACGCAGGAATCCAAGGGGCTGGTGGAGCGGGCTGGGCGTTCCCACGGGGGGCGGGTCGTCATTCCTGCGGCCGCAGGAATCCAGGCCCCGTGGAGCGGCCCGGTCGTTCCCTAGGATCGGCCCCTCATTCCTCCGACAGGCACGTCACTGGCGTTGACCAAGAGCAGGAATCCAGAATCGCCACTTGTCGGACAACCATCCGGCCGTCTCTATCCCAGGCACGCCACTGGCGAGACCTCCAGGATAAGGCTTTGGCTGGCAACAGCGCGAAGCAAAAGACTGGATTCCTGCGTCCGCAGGAATGACGGCCGGGGGGTCTTGGCCGTGGGTGGCATCATGCACCCTCCATAGCCGGATCAACGTGACCGAAGAGGTGGCAATGCGGCATCCGGGGCTTTCTGTGACTGTTTATAAATAGCGAGAGCCTCCGGCATCCATTCCGTGAGATCCGCAATGCGTGTGTCATGCGACGGATGGGTGGAAAGAAATTCAGGACGCGAGCCTTTCGACCCGTGCGACATGCGCCGCCACACACGGATGGATTCTTCAGGATCGTATCCGGCTCTGGCGGCCAGAAGCAGGCCAATATAATCCGCCTCGGATTCATGGCTGCGACTGAACGGCAGAAGAACCCCGCCCGCCAGTGCCAAGTTGGCCAGTTGACCTGCAGCAGGGTTCATCCCCAGAAAAACAGACGCCAGCGACACCCCCACACTGGACACACTCCGTTGGCTGACCCGTTCCGCACCATGCCGAGCCAGGGCATGCACCACCTCGTGTCCGATAATAGCCGCCAGCCCGCTTTCCTTTTTCGCTATCGGGAAAATACCCGTGTAAATCGCAATTTTCCCACCTGGCAGAACCCAGGCATTCGGGATATCGTCTGCCTCGATCACGTTGACGTCCCACTCAAACGCCTTAGCGCGCTCGGCGTACTTGGACTGCTTCGCCGCCTCGATAATCCGTTGAGTGATACGCCGCACGGGATCCACCTGGGCGGGGTCGTGCGAGATGGTCACGTTCCGACTCAGCGATTCTGCCCAGGCCCTGCGGCCCATGTTGATTTCCTCCTCTTCCGAAATCAGCAGCAGTTGCAGTCGGTTGGTATACGGATTCATCGCGCACCCCACAACCAGCGTGAGGAGCACAGACAGGATCAGCATGTGAGGCGGGCAGGGGCTGTGCATGGCGATTTCCGGTTGTCAAACGCGGGCGCGGAACAGGCTACGATGACGGGTCAGGGATGGCAATGTCGAGTTCCGTAACGGTCTCGTACCGTGCCAGAGCCGGCGCGGTGCCCTCTCGTGGCCCCACAACCAGCGTGACAAACTGTTCCGGGTGAAGATGTGTGCGACCGGCCTCCCTGACCTGTTGCACGGTCGTCCGTTCAATGCCCGCCCTGAATATGGTCAGCCAGTCAGACGGATATCCGAAGTAGGCGTGGGTCAGTAGTTGATCAAGGACCTTGCCTGGGGAATCAACCGAAAACACAAAAGAATTCAGCAGACTTGCCTTAGCCCGGTTGACTTCCTCTTCGGCAGGCGGGTCGGTCTCCATGATTTTCCGGACCTCATTCATCAGAGCGTCAATACCGGCTTGCGTCGTTTCCAGTTTCGTGGACATGGAAAAATGCGCCACCTCCGGCACCTCCCATCCGAATCCAATACCCCCGTGCACGTCATAGGCCAGCCCCTTCTGGGAGCGAACGTTGGAAAATAACCGCGAGCCGAACGAGCCTGACAGGATCTGGTTAAGCACCACCACGGCATAATAATCCGGATGCTTTCGAATCATGCCCAGGTGACCAATCACGATCTTCGCCTGGGTCATGTCAGATTTCTCGGCAAAATAGACGCCTGGGCTCGTTGCTGTCTGGTATGGCACCTCGGGATCATCCGGTGCCGGCCCGCGCGGCCATGTTCCGAACACCTGCCTCACCAGTTGCAAGGCCTGTTCCGTTTCAAAATCTCCCACCAGCCCCAGGATGATACGCTGGGGATGAAAGTACGTCGCGTGCCAGTCAACCAGGTCCTGCCGGACGATGTTGTTGATGGTGTCATAGGTTGCCACGCGGGCATAGGCCGAATCCGGGCCGTAAACCAGTTTCGTAAATTCCCGATCTGCGATACGTTGCGGGTTGTCATTTTGTCTGGCAATACCGGCCATTGCCTGATGTTTGGCAATCGTCAGTTTTTCGGGATCAAATCGCGGGTGTTGCAGCACCTTGCCGAAGACCTCCAGCACCTCGGAAAAATCCTCGCGCAGGCAGGACATCATCGCAGATCCCGAGGCGATACCAATCCCCGTTTCAATGTGGGCCGCCTTGCCTTCGAGGTAATCATCGAGCTGGTCACCGGTCAGCGTGGTGGTGCCTCCGCTCCGCATAACGTCGCCTGTCAGCCCGGCCAGTCCCGCCTTGTCGGCGGGTTCCAGGCGGGAGCCGGTTCGGATGCGGGCGGAGAGGTGCACGATGGGAAGTTCGTGATCTTCCAGGAACAGGATGACCATCCCATTATCGAGGACAACGCGGGTTGGCTCGGGAATACGAACCTCCGGGAGCGGTGGGTAGCGCAGTTGGTCAACTGTCTCAACCTGTCCCCGTGCCTGGACATTCGGCGAGCACACCAGCGCCACGGCGATCATCGCGCACGCGGTGGCCTTGCCGATGGAAGGAAAACCGATCATCGTTGCGGATGCTCCATTGGCCGTGCAGCTGGCGGCGGCACGGTTTCAATTTGTGCCACGACGCGGTTAGCCTCCGTGAACGTGTACCCGGCGACACGCCGGATATCCGCGGCGGTCACCTGGTCAAAGCGTTCCAGGGCCTCAAACATCTCTCGCCAGTCGCCAAACAGGATATGCGAGCTTGAGAGATGCATAGCCAGTCCCATGTTGTTTTTCAGTGAATAGAGGAGGCTGGTTCGGGCGCGTCTCCGGAATTTGGCCAGTTCCTCTTCCGTGACGTCCTCGGTTGTCAGGCGGTGCAGTTCCTGGCGCAGTGCGTCCCGTACCTCCTGATTCGACACCCCGCGGGCTGGGACGGCATACGCCACCCACAGGTGAGGATATTTGTCTCCCGGGTACGAGCCATAGGCTCCGGCGCTGACTGCCAGTTGTTGATCCCGCACCAGGGCGCGATAGATACGGGATGTCCGTCCGTGTGCCAGAATATCGTCAATGGCATCAAACACGGCCTGATCGCGATGGGTGACAGCTGGCTTGTGGTATCCCTCCAGATAATACGGTTGAGACGGGTCGCGGAGAGTCACCACGGTTTCCGCGATAGAGGGAGGTTCCACGGTTCGCAATGGTGGCGGTGCCGGCCCGCCTGGGATCCGGCCGAAATACTTTTCCAGCAGCGGCACGAGCGTCTCCGGATGGATGTCGCCCACAATGGCCGTGGCCATGTTGGATGGGACATACCAGGTTTCAAAGAATTGTCTCGCGTCGGTCATCGTATAGGATTGAATATCGCTGGCGTGGCCGATAACCGGGTGGTGATACGGGTGTGCCGTAAAGGATGCGGCCACGAACCGTTCAAAGAGACGGCCGATGGGGTTGCTTTCCGTGCGCATGCGTCGTTCTTCCATGACCACGTCGCGTTCCTCATAAAATTCTCGGAAGACGGGATGCAGGAACCGTTCCGATTCCAGATAGCAGAACAGCTCGATCTTATTAGCTGGGAGAGCGTACACATATCCCGTCATATCGGCGCTGGTAAAAGCGTTGAGGCTGACTCCGCCTGCGCGTTCGACGATGTTCGCGAAGGCGTTGCTCTCAACGAATGTCGCGGCGGTCTGTTGTGCACGTCGAAAGGCCTCATGTAACGGCTTAACGTGTTGCTCATCGGCCCTGACCCGCAGTCGTGCATCCTGGTATGCGAGGTAGGCCTGTTCCATATCTTCCAGTGCCTGTTGTTCCGCCTCGTAATCCGTCGTGCCGAGGTGTGGCGTACCCTTAAACGCCATATGTTCAAACATATGAGCGAGGCCTGTCATCCCGGCGCCTTCCTGAGCCGACCCCACGTTGACGGCCGTCATAAACGCAAACACTGGCGCCACGGGTCGTTTAACCAGGATAAACGTCCATCCGTTCGCGAGTGTATGCTCCGTCACCCGTGACTCGAATGAGTCAAGGTCCATCCCGTTGGCGTGGGTGGGAATGCCCGGCAGAGTAGCAACAGACAACAGCGCGCACAGGAGAACCGTGCGCAGCTGCCACAGGCGATGAGGAAGACAAGAGGGAAACATCATTGGTTCCGAACGTACATGCAGAACGTCATTCTATCCCCTCTGCCCTGCGT
>RKSG01000023.1 GCA_007570995.1 Nitrospirales bacterium | reverse complement strand
CAGGAATCCAGGGGGGGATGGGGGGCAGGCGATGAATGCTGCCTGTCCGCTCCGTCATTCCTGCGCACGCAGGAATCCAGGGGAGCAGGCATGCAGGTGTGGTGTGAGTGAGGGTGCGTCACGATGATACGAGGTATCCTGCTGGTTGTCCTGTTCCTGGGCCTGTTGATTGTGCCGCAGTGGTGGACCCGATGGGTCTTTCGCCGTTATCGCGGGCACCGCGGGGACTATGCGGGCACGGGCGGCGAACTGGCCCGGCATTTGCTTGATCGTTTTCAGATGTCGCATGTGACGGTCGAGACTACGGAACAGGGCGATCACTATGATCCGCTGGGCAAGGCCGTGAGGTTGCTCCCGGATCATTATCACGGCCAGTCGTTGACCGCCGTGACGGTTGCGGCTCACGAAGTGGGCCATGCTGTCCAGGATCACACTGGGTATGGCCCGCTGCGCGAGCGCACCAGACTCATTCGATGGGCGCAGGGTGCGGAAAAGATCGGTGCCGTTGTCATGATGGGGATTCCGCTTGTGGCTGGGCTGACCCGTTCTCCAGCTGGTGGGATGCTGGTGTTGCTGGCCGGGCTTGCCGTGATGTCGGTTGGGGTGCTGGTGCATCTCGTGACCTTGCCTGTGGAATGGGATGCCAGCTTTCGGCGCGCGCTGCCGATTCTGGAGCAGGGTCGCTATATTCCCCAGAAGGATATGGAAGGCGCGCGCAGCATTTTAACGGCTGCCGCGCTGACCTACGTGGCGGCATCGCTTGGCGGGTTGTTGAATATCTGGCGATGGATCATGATTCTCCGGCGGTAGCCGGTGCGGTCCATGGACTGCGGGTCAGCCATGAGCCTGGAGCGGTGGAGCGGGGCGCATGGTCCTGCACCGTTCGCTCGTTCGATCTGGATCAGGCGGTCCAGATTGCCCCTTGGTTTGTCATTCCTGCGAGAGGCCTGCCCCTGGCCCTTAGTCCCCCCCGCCGTCATTCCTGCTTCCCCCGCCGTCATTCCTGCGCACGCAGGAATCCAAGGGTGGTAGGGAGGGTTCCCGGGGCAGACTTTGACGAGGGGCAGGAATCCAGAGAATTCCCTTCTGAAAGCTGCCGAAGCACAGTATCCGCCGGCGTGTCGAGTTTTTTCCTTCGATTGCACTCCGGACATGCCGGCACGACGTTCCCCCTGCTTGATTTCCCACCTCGTGCCAGCGGGACGATGTGATCCATTGACAGGTGGTCAGGCGGAAACCGTTGGCCGCAATAGTGGCAGATGCCCTTGTGTCGTTGCGTCTTCCACCAGGGTGAGCGTTTCAGTGCACGGGCTTTGTCCCGCTCTTTGCGGATATGGTTGGCGGTACCCGGGTCTGAGCTGATTTCGAAATAGGGTTCGGGGGACATGGGGTGTTTTGTCGGACAGAGTCGCCTACAGGGCTGTGGAACATACGTCAACTTTTCCACCGTATAATCCTCCGAAGTAGGTGTAATGACTTTTCAGGTATTGCGTACTCCATCACTAGAAATTCCATGAAAAGGCGGGCATACTACAACATGGTTTACGCTAATTCAACAGGCAACCTTTTCACCACAACAAGGCTTGTGGACCCTGCCAATGACCTTGGTCCCACGACCTGCTCCGGACCAGACACGTATCACCAGCGTCCTGTTATGGACGGGTTGCATACGTTCTTCTGGTCACTCATCAGACCCGGTGGTATATTGCCCTTATGGAACTGACAGGAAAACAAACATGGTGTCTCGGCATCACAGGTGGCCTGCTCGCGGTGCTGCTGATGGGCGGAGTGAGCCGGACAGTCGCTGGCAACGGAGTGTTTCAGGGGTTCATCCAGCATATCGCTCAACAGGTCACCAGGGACAAGGCCGATTTTGTGGCCGCGGAGTCCTGTACCGCATGGTTTTATAAACAGTTGCGCAAGCCTCGCAGGGGGCGTGCTGATGTGCATCAACTGTCTTTCACAGATGATGCCCCCGCCTCCAGTGCCTGTGCCAGTCGTTACCCGGGTCTCAACGAAGCACGCGAGGCCTTTGCGAAAAGCCAGTCCAGCCTGTCGTTGAGCCTGACGTTTTATCAACTGGCGTTGGTGGCCGACCGGGATGATGATGAGCACTATGACGCCATTGAACTCAGGGACATTCTGGAATCCCTCGACGTGTCGCTGGTTGAGGGAGAGTATCCCCCGCAGCTTCTCGCCCGGCTGAACGCAGCCTTTGACGATGTGCGCAAGGCAGAGGCGTTCACGGTGTTGACCGACAGCATGCAGGCGCTTTATCACAAGGGGTATCGGCTCACCAACATGGACCGGGACGCGATGGGCCGCGTGACAGGAGCGTTCTGATTCCCGTTCCCAGCAATCCTGGATTCCTGCGTTCGCAGGAATGACGGAGGGAGGCAGGAATGACGGAGGGAGGCAGGAATGACGGAGGGAGGCAGGAATGACGGAGGGAGGCAGGAATGACGGAGGGGGTGTCGCAGCGCGATTGCGCCTCTACTGCATGCGCTCGACGGCTTCCCGTGAGCGACTCCGGACCGTCTGGTCCCAGTCTTCCTTCATCACATGTTCCAACCTGGCTTTGGCTTCCGTGGCGCGCATGCGTCCAAGGGCAAGCGCCGCACAGCCACGCACGTACGCATGATCGTCGTCTAACGCTTTCATGAGTAACGGAATACTCTCCCGGTGTTGCACGACGCCGAGCGAACTGGCCGCCATTCCCCGGATGCGGTGTTGTTTATCCCCAGGAGAGCGTCTGAACGTGGCAATGAACACCTCAGCCATGGCCGGAGCGATGGGTTCCAGGCCCGCCAGTTGATACCGATTGAGTTCAATGAGTTCAGTGGCCAGGGTGAACCGTTTGCCGGGGGCCTGCTCGCGGGAAAACTGCTGAATGAGCATGGCACGACGTTGGTTCCGGTGTTGCCTCTGTCGGATCTTGTGAAGCGTCGTCCAGCTCAGGAGCACGACCGCGACGATGAGAAACAGAATGGGAACGACCTCGTCAACGACAAAGTCTTGCGTGTCGAAGTCTAAATGATTCCAAACCCAGATTCCGCCGACGATGATGGCGAGCAGGGCCAGGATTGTTGTGGGAGTGGCCTGTCCCCCCTCACCCCGGCCCTCTCCCACAGGGAGAGGAAGGATCAGGGTGGGCGGAGATGAAGGCACGCCGTTGGCCATGAGGTGCCCTAGGGAGAGTGTGAGGGAAGCTCTCGGTGTTGAAGAAGTGTGAGGAGTCTGTTCCAGCGTTGCCGCTCGACGGTCTCGTGACGGTTGTCGCAAATGGCGATGAGGTTGCGAAGCATACGAGCCAGGATCCGGTCATGCATGCCCCTGGCGCCCCGGGCGACCAGGGGGGAGCAGGGCACCACGTGGCGATGGTCAAACGCGACGCCGGAGTTCCGAAACACCTGCGCGCAGTCCCGTTCCGTTAACAGCTTCCCCCGGTTAAAGCAGTCAATAAACAGGGGCTCCGTTTGCAGCCTGACGAGAAAGTGTCCCGGGACACCGACGCCGATCACCGGCACATTGAGCCGTTGACTCAACAGGAGATACAGGACAGACAGACTGATCGGGATGCCCACGCGACGGGCCAGAACGCGGTGCAGAAAGCTGTTGTCAGGGTCGTAGTAATCCCGGGTGTTGCCTCGAAACTGCAAGGTCTGAAACAGATACTCGTTGATGGCCAGCGCGTTGTGACGGGGATTGTGTGAGGGGGCCACGAGGTGCGTGAGTGCAGCGGCCATGTCATCCAGACATTGCCGCCAGGGGGCCATATCCGCATGAGGATCCCCGGCCTGGGCAATCAGGAAGGCCCCGATTTCCAGATCCACATCCTGCGGCGAGGGCGTCAACAGCGTGACCCATTGTTGTTCAATGTCAACGTGGACCAGATCGGCGATCACCGCATGAAGGCGCTGTGCCAGAAGATGGTCACGGCAATCCCTGGTCAAAGCATGCCCCTGGCTTTGACCAGGGGCCAGGGGCATGCGTTCCCGGGCGTGTCGCAGAAAGGGCAGCAGCTCCGTCCCCATGTTCATGATCTGGTGGTGAATCTGGCGGGCGATGCGCTGGTCCTGGTCGGAGAGCAGGAAAATGAGCGCGTTGATGGTATTCGCGGAATGCATGCCCCTGGCGCCCCGTGCGACCAGGGGCATGCCCCTGGCCCATGGTCGTGCCCCCCCCTCCGTCATTCCCGCAGTGAGTTGAGCGGGAATCCAAGGGGGGGCGTGCCAGGGGCATGCTTTGACCAGGGG
>RKSG01000173.1 GCA_007570995.1 Nitrospirales bacterium | reverse complement strand
AGTCGCGTGTCAACCTCTTCTTCGACAAGCCCGAAGGTATGAATCATCCGGCTCTGAAGAGACGGCCCCAACAGCCCGTCCCGCCGGAGAATCGGTAACACCGCCGACGTCACCATCCTGCGGGCTTCATGACTCACACCAGGCAGGCAAAAGATTCGACACCGTTTCCACGTCAAGGAAAAACCAGGGGCGGTTCCGGCGGGGTTCCGAAGCAGGTCGGCACCGGCAGGCAGGAACGCCTGCCGACGCTGGTACTCTGACAGGGGACGCGACGTCACTCGCAAGCGGGCCTTGATCATGGCGAGTGCCGGGACACACAGGCGCAGCGGTTTGCCGGTCACGGCGGCGACGGCTTCACGGGTACGGTCATCAACGGTCGGGCCAAGACCACCGGTGATCAGCACAACCCGTGCCCGTGCGACGGCGGCGATGACAGTAGCACCCAGATCGTGGATCTCATCCCCCACCACAGACTTGAACCGGACGTCAATCCCACGCCCGGCCAGCCACTCGCTCAGAAAAACCGAGTTGGTTTCAACACGTCCGCCACGAAGCAGTTCGGATCCCACCGCAATGATTTCAGCCGTGCTCATTGAGACCTCGCACAGGACACAAGGCCACATGGGTGCCATGGAACGTGAGGAACGGGCATACCAAACAGGCACTGGTGTTTTCAACCAGCACCGTCAGCGCGTCTGCCATGGCAATCCAAAGCGTTATACGGGTCGAGCTGCACGCTCGCCCGCACAATCCCTGCAAGGCACTGCGACGCAGACGCACGCCGCACACCGACCGCGAGGGGTCAATGAGACTGGCACCCAGGCGCGGACCTGCACCACGACGATATCTTCCACAGTCAGATCCCATTGGCGTTGACAATACCAGCCGAAATTGATAGACAGGCGAATCCACAGACCATTTTGGGTCAAGCCTGTCACGGAGGAATGAGTATGGCTGAAGGAGCCCAGCCGGATAAGCGTCAATACGTCAATTTCAGCTTTTTCAAGGTGGATGCCGCGTGGCGGCGTCTCCCCCTTGCTGAGCGACAAGCCGGCAAGCAGGAATTTATCCGGGCCATTGAGGAATTCTCAGGCAGAATCATCATTGTGCCCTACACCACCGTCGGCATCCGCGGCGACTGTGATTTTGTGCTCTGGCGCATTACCTATGACCTGGAACTCTTTCAGGAGCAAATGTCCAAGGCACTGGCTACCGGACTCGGGCAGTATCTGACCAATCCGTATTCGTATCTCTCGATGACAAAACGCTCGGTGTACGTGGATCACCATGTGCATGAAGGCCAGGAAAGCCGCCGATTGAAAATCATGCCTGGTCGCAGCAAATACATTTTCATCTATCCCTTCGAGAAAACACGCGAGTGGTATCTCCTGACCAAGGCTGCCAGACAGGGGATGATGGATGAACACATTGAAATCGGCCATAAATACCCCTCGGTGAAACTCAACACGACCTATTCCTTTGGCCTGGACGATCAGGAATTCGTCGTGGCGTTTGAAACTGACCACCCCAAAGATTTTCTCGACCTTGTCATGCACCTCCGCGAGGCAGAAGGCAGCCGATACACAAAACGGGACGTCCCCATTTTCACCTGCATCATGAAAAGCCTTAAGGAGACTCTGGATACCCTGGGCGGGTAACCCCGCTCCCCGTCCGACAGCGTGCGGACACCATCCTCCCTGTCCCCGCCCTGTTGTCATGCCTCCTGTGCTCCCCTCTCGGTGAACACCTGCCGTGTGTTGCTCAAGCCGTTGTGGCCTCGCTATCGTGAGCGGATCATGCCACCACCGGACTCGTCGACATTCCCGTCCGAATCCTTCATCAAAGGAGCGGCACTCTCCGCTCTGATCCCCGGCCTCGGCCAGTGGATGCGTGGCTATCCTGCCCTCTCGGCCCGGATTCTCGCCACGGGCGGAGTGCTGGGCATTATCACCTGGGGGGCACGTCACGTTGGCGGCGTCGGGGCGGGATGGTTTGTCGGCCTGCTGATTATCCTGCCGTGGTGGTGCCTGCAAGCCTACGGGGCTTCACTGCCTGTCCCGCGCAGTCAAGGCGACACGTTGAAGATCGCCTGGCATCGTGCCCATGATCTTCGCTATCTGGGCGGCTTGTTTCTGGTGACAGCCGTGGCGGACCTGGCCATCATTGTGGCTAATCCCGACTACAGCCTCGCGGTGTTCTGTTCCAGGCCCACGGGCATCCCCGGCCTCATCGCCAAGGCTCAATCTCCCCTGCTGCATGTGGCTATCGGCTACGGATTCCTCACGCTTCGCCCATGGGCCTTTGTGTTGTACATGGTCTATGCCGGATATGGCTTGCTCAACGCTACCACCAATTTTGCCTGTTTCGGGTATGGACACATTCGCACGGTGTTCACGCTTTCGCTGGTAGCCTTTACCGTGTATGTATTCTGGCGTCGCGCCTGTTTTCGAGACACACGCTCCTGCCCGACACCATGACACGGCATGGCCCGGTCTCCTGTTTTGACAGGGCTGAAGGCGGTGTGGTATCCCCGCACATGGCATTGAAGCCCGCAGCTATGGAAGACGTCGGCCATCAAGAAAAGGATATCCTGTTTGTGTATCGCCATCCCGATGGCGCGGTCACGCTGTATTCTGATACCGACTGGGCCCTTGAGCGAGGTATGAAACTGGAGGACCTGCACGAGGTGGCTATTCCTCGCAAGCTGTATGCCGAAGGGACCATCCAGGATGTCCGTGAATATGTGGCTCGGTATCTGGAGGAACACGACACCTCCCACCCCTGATGACTGAGGGTTCTGATGACGACTGCTGTCACCACTCCTCATCGCCTGACATCCGAGTGCATTGAATCGGTGGTAGCAAGCCTTCCGGTGCAAAGTCGGGTGATGATCCGTCTGCTTCTGTTGCAGTATCTTGAGGTGTCTCAAGAAGACTGCCGGTTTATCGCGGAAGATCAGCCGGACTCCCGCTTTCTGGCCGGCGGACAACCCCTGAAAAAACAACATGCGACAGCCGCCGTTGTTGAGATCACGGATCGCGTCGCACAGTACAGCATGTTTTTCCGTCAAAAACGGGAACGGCCGTGGCTCCAGATTGAATGTCTGAAAAAGCAGAGGGCACTGACCGATTTAACTATTACGGCAGCCGAAGGCCTGATCACGTCCAGGTTTCACGTGGAGCCGTCTGTGGTACGGACCTGCAGGGAAACCGCCATGTCCGCCCTTCTGAAGCCGGAAATCCGCCGGTTGGAACGTGCATGGGAGCAGGAAGCCATTACTGCAGACGACTATCAGCAACAACGGCTGCTGATTGCCTATCAGTCCCTGCTCCGGCAGCGGGAAAAACAGCGTCGCCGACTCGACAACGCCACCAGGGAATTTGAACGTTCAGGCCTCGCCCCGTTGCAGGATCACGAAGTCGCCCATATCTGGGGAATCCCGATGGGCAGCCTGTCGGCAAGAAAAGTCAAGGCGCTAACACACTATCTGACCGCTCTGCAAACCCAACTTGAGCAGGAGCAGGGACCGTCAGAGCCGTCACACGGATATCAGGACCTCTGGCAGGAAACGATTCGCGTCCTGTCTAAAAAACCGTGCCAGCGTTCGGTTGTCAGCTTCATCCCGGGTATTGAGCGGACGGAAGAGATCCTGCTTGAGAAACTCACGATGTTTGCGGATGGATCCATGCCTGAGGCGGTCGAGTCAAACTTCTGGCAATTGATCACGCGCATTCATGACAGCGAACACAGCGGTCCCTGGAACAATCACGCCAGGGCCATCTTTGCCCTTCAACGGTTATTCGCGATTCAATCCGATTCTGAACCCACGCTGGATGAACTCGAAGAGATGCTCCTCAAAACGACCAAGCCGAAGTCCAAAGATGAGGAGCTCCCGGCTCATCAACCCGATGAGTCATCGCTTGAACTCAGCGAACAAGCCCTAGGGGTCTTGAATGCGTTTGCCGGCGAGATTGACGACAAGCGTACGCACTAACGGGGACAGGCGGGGTGACGACACGGCAATCCTTGTGGTATAACCAGCCGAACATGTGGCGTGGCGGTGTAGCTCAGTTGGTAGAGCAGCGGACTCATAAGCCGCGGGCCGGGGGTTCGAGACCCTTCACCGCCACCATTTTTGCCTGACAGTCGGGAGTCGTCTTCGGACACAATGCGAAATCGATCTCGACAAGGGCATGGGCTTCGACAACGTTGTGCTCACCACGCCCCGGGACATGGGTTCCTGCTTGCGCAGGGATGACAA
>RKSG01000093.1 GCA_007570995.1 Nitrospirales bacterium | reverse complement strand
GGGCGGCTGCCGGGGCGGTTGTTGGGGGAGTCGCGAACGTGTTGTATAACCAGAGCCGCACCGAGTTGCTGCAGTCCCAGCAGGAAACCAAGTTTTTCTCGCTGGTGGCAGACGTTGAGATCCGTGAACGTGTGAAGGGCGGCGACGCGGTCAAACGAACCGGCAGCACTCGTACGACCGCTGAGCAACGCGCGGGCTCAAGGGCCGATCTTGTCGATAACCGGGACGGGCAAGGCGAACAGATTTCCAGGACGGAAGTGGAAACGTTTTCCGAAAAGAGTACGTGGAAGCGGCACCGTACCCGTCTCACTGGCAAAGCCAAGGGCAAGTTAGTGGTCTTTAAGGATGTTGAGCGTGACTTTGCCGTCAAGATGGCCAAGTCCATAGGGGGCTTATTGTAATCGCGTCGAACCGGAGGCCTTGATGATGCAGGCACAACATGGTGTGTAGACAGATCATCATCTATGGCCTGTGCCTGTTGTGTGCGGGGTGTGCGGCCGGGACGTCTTATCAACATGGTTCCTGGATGCACCAGCACCAGGAAGCCGATTGGGATTTGGATTCGGCGATCTGTTTGCAGCGCTCGGAAACGCTCACGGATGAGGACATGGAAACCATCGAGCGCATCAAAGAACGTGGCAGGGATAAAAAAGAATCTGCCCGGGTAGCGGACAAAGCCTCGGAATCCGCTGGCTCCGTCATAGGCGAGTCGGAGCGCTTCGCGTTAAGACTCTTGTCTGGAGCCATGAGCTTTGGTGGTGCTCTGGATGAGCAGACAGCCGAAGAGAAGGTGAGAGAAAGCAAATTTTCTGCCTGCATGGAGGAAAAAGGCTGGAAACAGTCCTGACTCCTCTCTCCGCCTGATCTTTTCGGTTTGCTCTCTTGAGACAGGGGGGAGTGGTCCCGTCTTGCGCACGAGACGATGGACATCGAAGGGGGCAGCGTGTTCCCAACCTCCGTTTTCGCAGTGTTGAGGCCGGCGTGGGGAGCAAATTTCCCCCGCCACTCTTCCGGACGGTTATCGGGAAATTTTCAGTGGAAATTTGAGCGCATGGTATGTGTTGTCAGTGATATTGAAGATTTGCGCTCCGATTTCAGAGTAGAGATTCCACTTGAGGTAAATAAATCCTTGTTGAATATCTGAGGGATAAATCGCGCGGTCTCCGAAAGCAAGATTGGCAAGCTCTCGCTTAAACTGTACAGTGAATGAATCTGACAATCCAGCAGCGGTGCCCTGTGCGATCCCTGCTGCGCCACCAATCGCTGTTCCTGTAACAGCTCCTGTTCCTGCGTCTCCTGCCGCGTACCCGACACCTGCTCCTACCGCTGCTCCCAGCGCGGTGCCAACCACAGCGCCCGCCACAGTGCCCGCCACAGCTGTTGTACCGATGGAGGAACTTCTAACATGTTCGGCGCTCTTGTTGAGTGAGTACGCAGAGGTCATTTCACCGGTCGGCGTTATTCCAAAGATTTGAGCGTGGTTTATCTCAAATTCTTTAGTTCCATTATTTTGAACAATCAAATGCACAGGAAGGATGCCCGCTTGCCAGAGATCTGTTCCGAAGATTTCCTCGGATTTTTCGAGGGAATCAATGGGTATGACGGCTATACGAAGGCCGTCAATGGTCTGATGGTTTGCATAGGATTCTGGAGTTTTAAAGGACACCGTGTCAGTCTTCAACGGTGCCGCGCAAGACATCAAGGCCAATGGTAGCCAAATGAGAACAAGAAGTTTTCGGTGAAAGCCTGTCATGTTGGCTTCCATTATTTGGCTTCCCATTTGTTTAAGTACTTCTGAAGATTTTGAGACTTTGTCATTTGACGGATTAAGTCACCGATGGCTTTATCAATCCCTTTATCAATTGCTGCTTCAGGAATGCTCCGGGATGCATCTGATTGCGTGGCGTGGCCGGTGGTTCCGATCCAAATCGGCTTATTCTCCTCGAAATCACGTATTTCCGCACGGATTGAAAGGCGAATATAGTGAGGTAAGTTCACATCAACATCTTGAAGTGTGATGGTCATTACAGCATCGACTGAGTCTTGTCCCTTGTATTGGGAATTTTCAATAAGGTGAATTGTTCGAAAATTATATGACAAGGTTTTGATGAATTTTGCTGAGAAAGCACTGCCCATTGGAAAAGAATGTTCGAATACAATATAACTATTAGGGTCAGATGCACTGGTCGCACTTACTTCCAATTCTCTAATTTTCTTATCTATATGAAGAGCAAGATCAACATTACGAGTTTTGATCTTTTTCATGCTTTCGAAAACTTCTATGCCCGGGCTTGTGCTTAATGCAGATTCGATTTTGTAGACTGTTGTACAGCCTGATCCAAACAGCATAATTGCTGTAAGAAGAAAACATTGCAATGCAAAGCAAAGCATAGTCGAGATCTGACTTCCCCCTAACAATCAGGATGAATACTAGAGTTGATCGATAGAAGTGCACAGTCTTTTGAATTCGAAGATCCGCGGGAGGCTGGTAGAGATTGTTGGTGCCGAAGCCGGGACTCGAACCCGGATAGGTTGCCCCACACGCCCCTCAAACGTGCGTGTCTACCAGTTCCACCACTTCGGCTCAGTGGGAAATTATAGGGAGGGGTTCAAACGGTTGTCAATGCACGAATCCTGCGCTAGAATCGACCCATTGCCTTCCGGACACAGCGCACACAGTGCCCCATGCGGGGGAAGAAACATGTCCACACGGATTGAGGGTGCGGGTTCACGTTCCAAATGCCCGCGAATTATCTGCCTGGCAAGACTCGGAGCGACTGACCGAGTCCTGCAGAGAGATCTGAACACCCGTCATGTCTGATTCTGTCCTTTCTGCACCACCTGATCCTTCCCACCGCAGTCCCGTCGGCGCGTTTTTTGACGTTGATAATACACTGGTTCCCGGCCAGTCCATTGAAATTCGATTCGTCCGGTATTTGTGGAAGGTTGGCTTGTTATCCAATCGTGTGTTGATCGACAGCGCACGCTATTTGCTCTCCAATATTCTCTCGTTTTCCCTGAGCCCCTTGCGGGAACGCAAGGTGTATCTGACCGGGAAACGGCCGGAGGGCGTCGAGCCTCTGGCGAAATGGTTTGTGCGGTCGGAAATCTGTCCGCGCCTGGCATTCAAGGGGACGGCAGCCCTGGCGCAGCACCAGCAGGCCGGGCATCAAGTGGCTCTGGTCAGCGGCACGCCGGAATTTCTGATCACACCCCTCGCGCAGTTTCTGGATGTGTCACACGTGCTCGCGGCGCAATTGGAAACCAATGAGAACGGCTATACGTGTCGGGTCTTGATGCCCTACCCGTACGGCGAAGCCAAGCGCCACTTACTCCGAACCTTTGCGGAGACGCATGGCGTGGACCTCGCGCAAAGCTACGCGTATGGCGACAGCCCCGGCGACATTCAGGTCCTGGAATCCGTGGGCCACCCGCTTGTGGTGAATCCCATTCGCGGGATGGCGAGGATTGCGCGGATGCATCGGTGGCCTGTGGCTACCTGGGGCTGACCCTGTCGCGTCATGAGTGCCCTCCAGGTCACGGAAATTTTTCACAGCATTCAGGGTGAGTCCACACATGCGGGGAGGCCGTGTGTCTTCGTGCGTTTAACGGGATGTCCTCTTCGGTGCACCTGGTGCGATACCGCGTATGCGTTTCACGGCGGCACCGAGATGTCCCTTGACGCCGTGTTGGATTGTGTCAAGCGGTACGGCTGTTCGCTGGTCGAAGTGACAGGCGGGGAACCCCTTGCGCAATCGGCGTCGCTGGCATTGATTGCGCGTTTGTGTGAAGAAAGGTTTGAGGTGTTGCTCGAGACCAGCGGGGCTCTGGATATCGCTCCGGTTGATTCCCGTGCCGCCATCATCTTGGATGTGAAATGTCCCGGCAGTGCCATGGACGATCGTATGTACTGGGACAATCTCCGGCATATCAGGTCGACCGATCAGATCAAGTTTGTCATCGGGAACCGTAGGGATTACGAGTGGGCGGTGGATGTGGTCAAGCGGCATCACCTTGCGGAGCGGTGTCCCGTGTTATTTAGCCCCGTGTTTGGTGGGCAGGCGTTGCGTCCCCTGGCGGAGTGGATTCTTCGGGACCGGTTACCGGTGCGTTTTCACGTGCAGTTGCATAAGTTTATCTGGGATCCGAACGCACGAGGCGTCTGAAGCCTGCCCCTGCCCCTGGTCACTCCCCCTGGTCGCACAGGGCGCCAGGGGCAGGCTCTGCGGACGCAGGAATCCAGAGGTAGGGGGCCGCTGTTGGTCCCCCGCTTCGTCATTCCCCTGGTCGCACGGGGCGCCAGGGGCAGGCTCTGCGGACGCAGGAATCCAGGGATGGGAGGAGCCAGAGTCAGGTTTTGAACAAAGGGAGAGCCTATGAAATGTCGAGTAAAAGAGGGGGATCTGACCAAAGAAACCACAGAGGTGCTGGTGCTGGGTGGCTGTGAAGACGAACACACCGTGCCCAGAGCCTGTCGGGAGGTGGACCGCGCGTTGAATGGCCAACTCCATGAGTTGAGAACAAGCGGAGAGTTTACAGGGAAGACGTACCAGTCGGTGTTGATTCATACACACGGCGCCCTTCCCGCGAAACGCATTCTGTTGATGGGATTGGGCAAGAAGAAGACCGTCACCCTGGATCGCGTGCGGCAGGCCATGGGCGCGGCTTCCAAACGGATTCGGCAAACCGGGGCGTCCGAATTTGTCGCGCCGGTGCTGGAGACGGGTGCCGCCCGGACATCGGTCTCCGACGTGGCTCAGGCGATGGTGGAGGGTGCCATACTGGGAGGATACCGGTTCACGCAGTATCGCTCCGAACGCGAGAGGCCTTCACGGGACATACGGACCATGACCCTGTTGACGACTCAGGCGAATCAGATACGCGACATGAAAGCGGGCGTTCGACGCGGAGAAGTCAGCGCCAGTGCCACGTCACTCGCGCGAGACCTCTGTAACCATCCGTCCAACGTCATGACCCCGTCTCGTATTGTGCAGGAGGCGAGAACCATTGCCAGAGACTGCAAACTCAAACTGACCGTGCTGGGACGCAAGGAGCAGGAGCGCATGGGCATGGGGGGGATGACGGGTGTCTCGCGCGGCAGTCAGGAGCCGCCGCAATTCATCGTGCTGGACTATGCAGGAGGCAGGAAAACAGAACGCCCTCTGGTGCTGGTCGGGAAAACGATCACCTTCGATTCCGGCGGGATTTCGCTCAAACCATCGGAACATATGGAACAGATGAAGGCGGATATGACGGGTGGGGCGGAGGTGTTGAGCGCGGTGCGGGCTGCCGCGCAATTGCGGCTTCCCGTCAATGTCGTGGGCATACTGCCGGCGGCGGAAAACATGCCGGGGGGGCGGGCCATGAGGCCGGGAGACATCCTGCACATGCTCAATGGCACCACCGTCGAGGTGCAGAATACCGATGCCGAAGGACGGTTGGTTCTGGCAGACGGGCTGGCCTATGCCACGCGGTTTCGCCCGGCAGGGATCATTGATGTTGCCACGTTAACGGGGGCGTGCATTGTGGCCCTTGGGCAGTTTGCCATTGGGATGCTCGGGAATGATGACCGGCTCAAGGCCGCCCTCAGAACGGCCGGGGAACAAGCCGGCGAGCGCGTGTGGGAGATGCCACTCTGGGATGACTATGCCGAGCAGCTCAAAAGTGACGTGGCGGACATGCGCAACATCGGTGGCCGCGGGGGCGGCATGATTACGGCGGGGGTGTTTTTGAGCAAGTTTGTCGGCGACTGTCCCTGGGTGCATCTCGACATTGCCAGCACAGACTGGAGCCTGTCTGAGCGTCCCTGTATCAGTAAAGGGCCGACGGCCGTCGGGGCGCGCCTGCTGGTGCAGTTTTTAATCAATTATGCGAGCAGGCCGGAACGGTGAATGTGCCATGACGCGAGATGTCGTCGGGCAGCTCCTGATGGTCGGGTTCGACGGGACGACGTGTTCTCCGGAATGGCGTGACTGGCTTCAGGTCTATCGCCCGGGGGGCGTGATTCTCTTTGCGCGTAACGTCGTGGACCCTGAGCAGGTGGCGCGACTGACTAATGACCTGCAGGCCTGTGCCCCGAACCCGCCGCTGTTGATTGCGATTGACGAAGAAGGTGGCCGCGTGTCTCGCTTGCCTCGGGGCTTTACCACGTTTCCCGCGGCCGGGCTGGTGGCCGCTCACCATTCGCCGGACGTGGCGTATGAAATCTCGGTTGTGACAGCCAGGGAACTCCGAGCGGTCGGGATCAACATGAACATGGCGCCGGTCCTGGATGTGAACAGCTGTCCTGCCAATCCCGTGATTGGCGATCGTGCGTACGGGGATCATCCGGGACGCGTCTGTGCCTTTGGCACGGCCGTGATGGAGGGGCTTCGGGCGAATGGCGTCGTTCCCTGTGGCAAACATTTCCCCGGGCATGGCGATACCATGGTGGATTCACACACCATGTTGCCGGTGGTCAATGCCGACCGGATGCGCCTCGACACCCTTGAACTTGTGCCCTTTCGACATGCGATTCAGCAGGGGATTCCTGCGATCATGACGGCGCACGTGCGTTATCCCGCCCTTGACGCGAGCGCGCCGGCCACGTTGTCCCGGTCAATTCTCACCGACCTGTTACGGAGCGAGTTGAATTTTCAGGGCGTCACGCTCACCGATGACATGGAGATGGGAGCCATCCTCAATCATGGAAGCACGGGAGAGGCATCCGTGAGTGCGTTGCGGGCTGGTGCCGATATGCTGCTGCTTTGTCATCGGCGGGAACGACAGCGGGAGGCGGTGTTGGCCATCGAGCGTGCCCTTGAACGGGATGAGCTGTCCCGTGAACAGCTGACGGCCAGCGTGGATCGTATACGGGATCTGAAAGAGCAGTATCTGGCCACTGGTCAAACGATGGTTGGTCAAACCGTTGACCTGACACGCGTTGCCCAAACCGTCGGCCATCCGCGGCACGCCGGCGTCCTGGAGACGGTTCGAACAGGGACAGGCCCCTGGGCACGCCCCCCCTCCGTCATTCCCGCAGTGAGTTGAGCGGGAATCCAGGGGGGGCTGGGCCAGGGGCAGGCGTTGGGAGGTGATCATGGGATTGAAAAAAGGAGACATCATTGACGAGCACAAACACCACCCGGACAGTTGCGGGTTGATGATGAAGGTCATGGCCGGGGGAGAAGGATTTGAAAAAATCATCTGTTGTGGGCATACCTTGACGGAAGCGGACGTGACGCCGACGTTTTCACGTGGCCGTGGACGCAAGCGCGGGAAGCTCCTGCCGGCCGTTCTGCTTGATGAGAAAAAACTGTATCCCCATTCCTGCGGTCTTCGCGTCATGATTATGGATGGCGGGGCCGGGTTTCAGGAACTCATTTGTTGTGGCCATTCTCTCTCGCTCACTTCGGTGAAAGAATTCAAATACGGCGATGAGCAGCGCGGCATGACACCCGACACGGGCCCGACGGGACATGCCTGAACGCCTGCCCCCCTGGTCAAAGCCAGGGGCAGGCTCTGGCCCCTGGTCGTCCCATCCGTCCCCTGATCAGGCATGCCCCGGGCGCTCCGGGCGACCAGGGGCAGGCGTTGAACAGGGGCCTGTTGCCCGGCGTTCCCGCGGAAGCAGGAATCATCCCCCCTGGATTCCCGCTCAACTCACTGCGGGAATGACGGAGGGGGGGAGTGTCTTGCATCGGTCAAGGCGGTATGACACTATGCCTGCCTTGGCCCCCTCGAAGCCAAGGGCAGGCGTTGAACAGAGCCTGCCCCTGGCCCCTGGTCAAACCCAGGGGCAGGCTTTGACCAGGGGGGGACAACTGGTCCCGTCATGAGCACACGTCCTGAATTTGTCGGTACGATCCATATTTTTCTTGGTCGCTGTCGCGGCAATCCGATCGCGTTGTACCTTCGGAAAGAAGGTGACGTCTGTTCCATCTCTCCGAGGATGTCGCCTTGGAACCAGGTGGTGGGGGTAGGCGAGACCCCGAATAAAGCAGCGGCGGATTTTGACGCCAAATGGAAAGCCGGCGATGTGGCCCCGGAGATGTACTCTGGCCCGCATTGGGAAGGTGGCATTAAACCTGAAAAACCCAAGCCCCCTCCTAAACAGCCGCCCCCGGCACCAGCACCGGTACCTGTTCCACCTCAAGCAGGGAGTACCGTGGCAGCGCCTGCCCCTGGCCCCTTGGTCGCGCGGGGCGCCAAGCCTGCCCCTGGCTTTGACCAGGGGGGCATGCTTGACCAGGGGACAACTCCACCGGCGCCGCCTGCAGAGAGCGGTTTCTCACAAATCCCTTCACCGTCTCAAGAAGCGCCCCCTTCGCCGGCGAACGATCCACCATTGCGCGCACCTTCGGGTTCATCCTAAGCTTGCCCTTGGTCACCCTATCCGTCCCCTGGTCAGGCATGCCCCTGGCGCCCCGTGCGACCAGGGGGCCAGGGGCAGGCATTCCTGCGAAAGCAGGAATCCAGGGGGATCAATTGCGCTGCAATTGCCAGGTCATGCTTTGACCAGGGACGTCTTCCCTTCCGTGACTTTGCGCATCAACCATGCAATCGTTTCGACAACGCGCTCTGGAGAGATTGCAGAAACCCCTAAGCCTGCCCCTGGTTTTGACCAGTGGGCAGATTGCCACATGCACACGGCGAGAACGCCTTGAGTGAGGAGAGGCAATCCCGTAGTGACCCGCGGCAGGAGGGAGGGCCGATGCGAGCCAGGCGGGAGCGGAGCCATCGGCGGGACGGTCCGCTGGAGGGAGAAGCGATCCCGTAGTGACCCGCATCGGCAGGAGGGAGAGCCGATGCGAGCCAGGCGGGAGCGGAGCCGTCGGCGGGACGGTCCGCTGGGGAGGAGAGGCGATCCCGTAGTGACCCGCATCGGCAGGAGGGAGGGCCGATGCGAGCCAGGCGGGAGCGGAGCCATCGGCGGGACGGTCCGCTGGAGGGGAGAGGCGATCCCGTAGTGACCCGCATCGGCAGGAGGGAGGATCGATGCGGGCCAGACAGGAGCGGAGCCGTCGGCGGGACGGTCCGCTGGGAGAGAAGGAAGAACACATGGTACCTGTTTTCGATGTCCATAGAGAATCACAGTGATGTTGGTAAATTGATTTTAGTTTCCATTATCATTTATGAAATATACACGACTTGGATCATCAATGCAAGTGATTATTTTCTTGACATATGCCAGAGTCGCCTGGACGGCCGGCCATGGTTTCTGCAGACCGTACGGTTGTGGGCGTTCATGCCCGGCGTGACTCCAATGCAAGGTGCGCGTGGCACAAGCTGGAAGGAGAAACTTGGAGATTGGCTCGCAAGACAGTATCCGGTCAGGGCACAGGTCTTCAGCGGTCGTCACCCAATGCTGCATGGAGGTTTCCGGGTTTGACGAGGCCGACGGGAGACTGACGTCTGTTCTTTGAATGGGTACGGGATCAGGATACCGGTCCCGTGCAGAGCCGCCGGCCGGTCGTGGATTTTTCAGACCGGGGTCATTGACGGTGGCCGACAATCTCTCGGTCGTGAAGCATGGGTCTGGCGGATGAGGTGTGGATCAACACCCGCGCCGCACGGATCAACGCGGAAAAGAGACGTCGCTGGACGGGGTGCCGGTTGATGAGGAATTCAGGATGCCATTGCACCCCCAGGACAAAGGAACGACCAGGCGCTTCGATGGCTTCGATCACGCCGTCGGGAGCCACCGCTGTCTGCACAAGTTTCGGGGCGACCTTCTTGACGGATTGGTGGTGGGAGCTGTTGACCTTAAGGCGTGATGT
Organism: Nitrospirales bacterium; assembly: GCA_007570995.1. GTDB lineage: Bacteria > Nitrospirota > Nitrospiria > Nitrospirales > UBA8639 > Bin75. The sequence continues at coordinate 2,388 of RKSG01000093.1, read as the reverse complement.
CCTGGTGATGCGGTGCAAAAGGGAATGTGGAGCGATGTGAATGGAATGCGTGGTATGGATTGCCGACCTGGTCGGGCGGTGTTCGATGGACGTGCGGAGTTGTGCGCGAATGTCCTGATACAACGTGCCACCAAGGGCGACGTTCATGGATTGCATGCCCCCGCAAATGCCCAACATGGGAACGTCGGCCAGGTACCCTGTCCGGACGATTCCCAGTTCCATGGTCGCCCGTGCGGTGCTCATCAGTGTCAACCTGCAACGTGGTGTTTCCCCGTATAACTCGGGTGCCAGATCGGACCCGCTTCCTGTGACAAGGAGCCCGTGGATGTGCGCCACCATCTGACGCCACGCGGCTCTGTTCGACAGGAGGGGCAACAGAAACGGAATGCCCCCGGCTTCTTCAATGGCTTTTGGATAGAGGGCGCGCAGGAAGTACGTCGGCTCCCGACCTCCCATGTCCTTGCGGTCACCGGCGTTAAAGTCGGGCGTGACCCCGATAACGGGTTTGGGCATGGCACGATCACGTCACCCCCCTCCGTCCCCTGGTCGCACGGGGCACCAAGGGCATGCATTCCTGCGCACGCAGAGCCTGCCCCCCTGGTCAAAGCCAAGGGCAGGCTCTGCCCCCCCCCCTGGATTCCCGCTCAACACACTGCGGGAATGACGGAGGGGGGGCTTGACCAGGGGAATCCAGGCAGGAGGGGGAAGGTGAAGACCTCTACTCGTCGTCTTCAGAAGAATCCGAGCCCATAAATCGAACGGGTTCGTGGCCTCGTAAATGTTCCGGGGTGATGACATAGGTGCCATTCAAACTGGAGTTCCAGATCGATTCAGCGGTTTCTGAATTCCCTCCGCTCAGCACCCAGCTGACCCCGCCGACAATTCCTCCCACCCCGGCGTAGAGGAGTTTGCCCGCGAGGTAGGGGATGGTCACGGCACCGCTGGCAACGCCCACGCCGGCTTCCTTGAAAGCGCTGGTGTCCAGTTCTTCAGCAGCCAGGGCTGACCCGCAACCGAACACAGACAGACACAGCGCAACCACGAAGGCCCGGGCCATCCCCGGCATTCGCCGCCTGATGGGAACATGCACACTGGTAGAGTCACATTGTTTCATGGGGTTTCCTCCTCTTCTCATTCTACGAGAGATCATCAAAAGGCCAAAGCGCGCCCCTGGCGACCAGGGGACGGAGGTGGGGTGACCAAGGGGCGACAGAATCGCGCGTCTGGCCGGCAGGCCTCCCATCAATGCGAGTGGATGTGATCGCCGATCCTGATTCACGGGCATCCCGTGCCTCACTGCACAGTGACCGCTCGGCAACGTGCTCCTCCGCAACGTCTTCCCGCGCGGGCACGTCTAACTCCGCGAGCAGGTGTTCTTTGAACGAAGGCCCGCTCAGACCTATGGCACGCTCGAGTGCGTGAGAAAAGCTGTCATGTGACAACAGGATCGTTTCCTGTTTCAGCCCTTCATGGATAGCGAGCTGCAGTTTTGTCTGACACAGAGACTGAAGACACACGGTCCGGCCCCGTTGAACATACTCATCGTATTCCTCACAGGGAAGATGGCGAAGGGCATTCCGCAACCAGGGCTCGAATTGAAGGATCTGCTGGCAACGGGCGACCTGATCCTGTGTCATCTCGACCACGAGCTGGATGCCGCCTTTCCAGCTCCGTTTTTTGACGTTGAACACGCAATAGACAATATCCGGACTCGTATCCCGGACCTCGGGTCCGAAAAACAGCGTGACGCGATACGGCGGAACAGTGGGAGAGGATGCGGTGACCATCAGCAATGATTGTACTCATCTGTAGAATAGAGTGCAAGAACAAGGCATTGACAGCCACGACCGGGACTCCTGCGGAAGCCAGGCGCTGTCGTGCAGGCAGGAGTGTAGCCGTGGGTCTGCCCTTCCACAGACAGCACGGGCGACCTGATCCCTGGTCACCCCCTCCGTCGTTCCCCTGGTCAAGCCCTCCCTCCGTCCCCTGGTCGCACGGGGCGCTAGGGGCAGGCATTCCCGCAGTGAGTTGAGCGGGAATCCAGGGGGGGGCGCCAAGGGCAGGCTCTGCGCACGCAGGAAGTGAGTCCTTCCCGTTCCGCCAGTATCGCCCCGCAAGCGCTCAGTCATCCGCGTATTCAACGCCGTTGTGCGGCGGCGGGAGACGAATGGCTTGTGCGCCGAAAATGTGGATCAATGCTCCCAAAAGGGGTGCCCCGGGGTGAATGATGATCTGATAATCGCGCCATTGCTTCAGCGGTTGCACGGGTTGGCGTTGCCATACCATCACGTCGCCCACCTGTTCCACATAGGTATACTCCGGCAGCTGCAGGCGTTGGCCGGTTTTGCTCCAGTACACCAGTTCCCTCCGATCCGGATCGCCGACGAA
>RKSG01000089.1 GCA_007570995.1 Nitrospirales bacterium | reverse complement strand
GCCATAGCGACGCATAAGGCCTGTGAGATGAAGCACATGCTGCTCGTCAAGGGATCCGGTTTCAATGTTCGTGACCAGGCGTTGGCGGTCCTCAACCGGCAGATGGTGCAGTAAATGAATAAGAGGCAACGTGACCATCCCCTGCCGCAAATCCTGTCCGAGGGGTTTGCCCAGATTCTTGTCATTGGCCGTATAGTCCAGCCGGTCGTCCGTGAGTTGGAAGGCGATGCCCATGTACAGGCCGAATTTATATAACGCTTCCTGCTGCATGGGGGAGGTGCTGCCTCGAATGGCTCCAACTTTGCACGCGGCTGCGACCAGAGCACCGGTTTTGTATTCGACAATCCTGAGATAATCCGACTCTGGGACAAGCGGTTGTCGGTTGACGGTCAGTTGAAGAATTTCTCCTTCGGCCATCTTCCGGCAGGCGGTAGCCATGGTCTCGTTCATGTCGTGGTTCTTAAATGCGGCAATGTGCTGCATGGCCTGTGAGTACAGATAGTCTCCCACCAGAATACTGGCCCGGTTTCCCCAAATGCGTTGGGCGGTGAGCTGACCCCGACGGAGGGCGGCCTCGTCCAGGACATCGTCATGGAGGAGCGTCGCCGTATGGATGAATTCAATCAGACTGCCAATGATCAGGTCATCTGTGGGGACATAGCCTGAGAGTCGGGCACAGAGATTGAGGAGGAGGGGCCGAATGCGCTTGCCACCGCCGTTGAGAATATGAGCGGCGACTTCGTTGATCAGTGGGGCATCAGAATTGAGATGACGACGGATTTGCGATTCAATTTCTTCGAGATCCTCGTGGTAGATTTCCCACACGGCATCCATCGTGAGGGAGGGTTGCACAGCCGGTTGCCCAGTGGCCATGGGGTGATCCTAGGGAAGGGTCTGGTGTTTGTCAAGGTAAGTGCTGATCCTCTCTCAACGATCACATCAATGAGTGAGAGGCGGAATGCAAGCATGGAAGCGGGGTTTCCTGGGATCTGCCTTGACACCATTTTTCGCATCCAGTAGATTTTTGTTTTGTCCCTGCGGTGCTTCAGGTCGCTGGTTCTGGTCTGTTCGTGCACGCGGTGGCACGGGGTTGAGGCCGTCGCCGTGTTGCCGTCGTGGTTCATTCTGGCAGACAGGATGCCAGCATGGCGGCTGTTGTCATCCCTGACCTTCATTCAATGCGTACTCAACGACCATTCTACGGTTTTCCATCCAAACAGGGGCTCTATGACCCGCAATGTGAGAAGGATGCGTGTGGCATTGGCTTTGTGGCCAACATGAAAGGCCATCGGTCCCACGATATCATCGAGAAGGCCTTGCTGGTTTTGAACAATTTACACCATCGTGGGGCACAGGGGTGCGATCCCTGTACCGGCGATGGTGCGGGGATTCTTCTGCAAATCTCCCATGAATTTTTCAGGCGCGTCTGTCTTGACGTGGGGATTCACTTGCCTGAAGCGGGGGGCTATGGGGTGGGAATGGCGTTCTTCCCCCAGGCCGAACTGCTTTGTCGTCAATGCGAAGGCATCGTGGAGTCCGTTATTCATGGGCAGGGGCTCAGGGTGTTAGGGTGGCGTGACGTACCGGTGAAACTCGAGCACGTTGGCACCGTTGCTCGCAAGACCCTGCCTGCCATACGGCAGTTTTTCATTGCTCGCGACAGGCTCACGGCAACTCAGTTTGAACGGAAGTTGTACATCGTGCGGAAATGTATGACCCGGGCGATTCGTGAGTCCGCACTGGAGGAACACGATCACGTGTATGTCTGCAGTCTATCGTCCCGAACGATTGTCTATAAAGGCATGCTCCTGCCTGGGCAACTCGGTCTCTTTTTCCCGGATCTGGCCGATGCCAGTATGATCTCGGCTTTGGCACTTGTGCATTCCCGCTTTAGTACGAATACCTTCCCTGCCTGGTCGTTGGCTCACCCCTATCGGTACATTGTCCATAATGGCGAAATTAACACCCTGCGAGGCAATGTCAACTGGATGCGAGCGCGCCAGGGGCGCTTAGCCTCTGATCTGTTTGGCGATGAGATCGCAGAACTCTACCCCATCATCCATGACAATCAAAGCGATTCCGCCTGTCTCGACAATGCGGTGGAGTTTCTCTCGATGGCCGGCCGACCGCTGGCTCATGTCATGATGATGTTGATCCCCGAACCATGGGTTGGCAATCCTCATATGAATATCGAGCGACGGGCGTTTTATGAATACCATGCCTCTATTATGGAACCGTGGGACGGGCCGGCGGCCGTCGCGTTCACAGATGGCAAACAGATCGGTGCGACGTTGGATCGCAACGGGTTACGGCCGTGCCGCTATCAGATCACGACGGATGATGTCGTTGTCCTGGCGTCCGAGGCGGGTGTCCTGCCGGCTGCCCCGAACCAGATCCGTGCCAAAGGCCGTCTCGAACCGGGCCGCATGTTTCTGGTGGATACTGAACAGGGGCGCATTATCGACGACGAGGAAATCGAAGCCCATATTGTCAACAGCCAACCGTACCGCTCCTGGCTGATGCAGTGCCGTGTGTCACTGGATGAACTCCAGGAGCCGTTGCATGTGCCGCAACCGGATCGCCAGACCCTCCGCCAACGACAGCAGGTGTTTGGATACACCGTGGAAGAAATTAAAATGGTATTGTCGCCGATGGGGATCAACGGTGAAGAACCCACGTCGTCAATGGGCATGGATACCCCGTTGGCGGTGCTGTCCAATCGGCCGCAATTGTTGCCGAAATATTTTAAACAACTCTTTGCACAGGTGACGAATCCTCCCATTGATCCGATTCGCGAACAGCTGGTCATGTCGCTGGTTACGAATATCGGGCCGAAACCCAACCTGATGGCAGAGGTTCCGGAAGCCTGTCGCAGAATTAGAATCCAGCAGCCGATTCTGACCAATGCCCAACTGGCCAAACTTCGGGAGATCCAGGACCCCAATTTTGTCAGCAAGACATTGCCGCTGTTGTTCCGTGTGTCCAAAGGCCCGGATGGGCTGGAGGAGGCAGTGCATCAACTGTGCCAGGATGCGTCACAGGCGATTCGGCAGGGGTACAAGTTTCTGATCCTGAGTGATCGCGGCGTGCAGCAGGAATGGGCACCAATTCCCAGTTTGCTGGGCGTGGCTGCGGTCCATCACCATTTGGTGCGTGAGTCCACGCGCACGGAAGTCGGCTTGATTCTTGAAACCGGCGAGCCGCGCGATACCCATCATTTTGCATGTCTGATCGGCTATGGTGCCGGGGTCGTGAACCCCTATCTTGTGTTTGAGACCTATCACGATCTGGAACTCGATGGTGCTTTGCCGGAAGGGACTGACGCCGAAAGCGCGTCGGCGAAATTTATCACAGCCGTCAACAAGGGCCTGCTCAAGATTTTTTCCAAAATGGGTATCTCGACGGTGCAGTCCTATTGCGGGGCACAAATCTTTGAAGCCCTTGGACTGAATCACCAGTTCGTGGATCAATACTTTACCGGCACTTCCTCCAGGATCCAGGGGATCGGGATGCGTGAAATTGCTGAGGAGTCATTGCGTCGCCACCAGGTCGCGTATACCCCGGTTTCCGTTCGCATGTTGGACGTTGGTGGTGACGTGCACTATCGCATTCAGGGTGAACATCATGCCTGGAACCCCGAGACCATTGCGAAACTGCAACATGCGACCTCCAACAACGACGCCAAAACCTATGCAGAATATGCGCAGCTGGTGAATGATGAAACCCAACATCGAACGCATCTTCGGGGGTTGTTTGACTTCCATGTGTTGCCGCAGCCATTGCCACTGGAAGACATCGAACCGGCCAGGGACATCATGCGACGGTTTACTACCGGCGCGATGTCATATGGTGCCATCAGCAAGGAATCACATGAGACGCTTGCCATTGCGATGAATCGGATCGGAGCCAAGAGTAATACGGGAGAAGGTGGGGAAGATGCCGCGCGTTTTGTGCCCTTGCCGAACGGCGATTCGAAGAATTCGTATATAAAGCAGGTGGCTTCAGGACGCTTTGGTGTCACCGCGCATTATCTGGTCAACGCGAAAGAACTGCAAATTAAAATGGCACAGGGCGCGAAACCCGGAGAAGGAGGACAACTTCCTGGCCATAAAGTGGACGATGTTATTGCAAAGATGCGGTTTTCGATACCCGGGGTGGGGCTCATTTCCCCACCGCCGCACCATGATATTTATTCCATCGAGGATTTGGCGCAACTCATTTTTGATCTGAAAAACGCGAATCCCGCCGCAGCGGTGTCAGTGAAGCTCGTGTCTGAAGTGGGTGTGGGCACGGTCGCTGCTGGTGTGTCCAAGGCACATGCCGACAAAGTGCTGATCAGTGGTGATGCCGGTGGCACGGGAGCATCTCCCCTGTCGTCGATTAAGTCCGCCGGCATTCCCTGGGAGCTGGGCTTGGCGGAGACTCATCAAACGCTGGTCCTCAATGACCTTCGAGGGCGCATCACTGTGGAAACCGACGGACAAATGAAGACTGGTCGCGATGTCGTGGTGGCCGCTCTGCTTGGTGCTGAAGAGTTTGGGTTTTCCACCGCGCCCTTAATTGTTGAAGGTTGTGTCATGATGCGGAAGTGCCATCTCAACACCTGTCCGGTCGGCATCGCGACCCAGGATCCCGAACTGCGTGAGCGGTTTGCGGGCCAACCGGAGCACGTGGTGAATTTCTTTTTCTTCGTGGCGGAGGAAGTGCGGCAGCTCATGGCACAACTTGGGTTCCGGACATTTCCGGAGATGATTGGCCGCAGTGACAAACTCAAGGTGCAGAAGGCCGTTGACCACTGGAAGGCCAGTGGCTTGGATCTCTCTCCCTTGCAGTGGAAGCCCGACGTTGGCCCCGATGTGGCGACACACAAGGTCCAATCGCAACACCACGGGTTGGATCAGGTACTGGACAGTCGATTGATAAAGCTCTGCGAGCCGGCGATTGTACGACAGGAACCGGTGACGCTGGATTTGCCTATTGGTAATACCGATCGCACGACGGGGACCATGTTGTCAGGTCATCTTGCGAAGAAATATGGAGAAAAGGGTTTGCCTCCTGACACCATTACCATCAACTTCAAGGGGTCTGCAGGGCAGTCGTTCGGCGCTTTTCTGGCCAACGGGGTGACCCTGCGTCTCGAAGGCGAGTCGAATGATTATCTGGGGAAGGGCCTCTCGGGTGGCAAGATCATTGTGACTCCGCCCCAAGGCGTGCTGTTTCGACCGGAAGACACAATTCTGATTGGTAATACGTCACTGTATGGTGCCACGGGTGGCGAGTGTTATTTTTACGGGACAGCGGGCGAACGGTTTGCGGTGCGTAACAGCGGCGTGCGCACGGTGATTGAGGGGACGGGAGATCACGGGTGTGAATATATGACGGGCGGAGTGGTGGTGGTGTTGGGCAGAACCGGGCGAAACTTTGCGGCCGGCATGTCGGGCGGTGAAGCCTATGTGTTGAACGAAGATGGCAAGTTTGCCTCCCGGTGCAACCTTGGCATGGTTGACCTGGACGTGGTGGAGGCGGACGAGGACGTTGACACGTTGCGCACCATGATTGAACAGCATGTCCGCTATACCGGCAGCCGCAAAGCCAGGATGATGCTGGACAACTGGCATCAGATGCTTGCCATGTTTGTGAAGGTGATGCCACTGGATTATAAGCGAGTCATGATGGAACGGAAGGCGACGGTGCACAGCCGCGCCTACCAGCAGCAGGGAGCGGTCCGTGGGTGATCCACGAGGGTTTGTGAGGTTTAGGCGGGAAGATCCTGTCCGACGTCCGGTTGAGATGCGGGTGTTGGATTGGAAGGAAATGTATGAGCCGTTTCCCGAAGAGAAGCTGATCAACCAGAGCGGACGGTGTATGGATTGTGGCGTGCCGTTTTGTCAGAGCACAAACGGGTGCCCGGTTGTCAATCTGATTCCTGAGTGGAATGATCTGGTGCATCGAGGGCAGTGGAAGGAGGCGCTCGGTGTGCTCCATGCCACGAATAATTTTCCTGAATTCACCGGGCGGTTGTGCCCGGCACCGTGCGAGTCGGCTTGTGTGCTTGGCATCAATGCCGATCCTGTCGCCATCCGTACGATTGAATGGAACATCATTGATCGCGCGTTTGCCGAAGGGTGGATTGATCCGATTATGCCGGTATCCCAAACAGGTAAAACCGTGGCGATCGTTGGATCAGGCCCTGCGGGGCTGGCCGCCGCCCAGCAGCTGGCCCGTGCGGGTCACTGCGTCACCGTGTATGAAAAGGCAAACCGAATTGGCGGGTTGCTGCGGTATGGCATTCCGGATTTCAAGATGGAAAAATGGGTCGTTGACCGCCGACTGGATCAAATGATCGCGGAAGGCGTGCGGTTCGAAACCAATGTCACCGTCGGCGTGACTGTGGCAGGAGAAGACCTGACCCGGCAGTACGATGCCGTGTGTCTGGCCTTGGGGGCCGAACGAGCACGTGATTTGCCGGTACGTGGTCGAGAGCTGGAGGGCATCCACTTTGCCATGCCGTATCTCGTCCAGCAAAATCAAGTGAATGCCGGGGAACATGTGGTGGGCAAACGGATCACGGCGAAAGATAAACGGGTCGTGATTATTGGTGGCGGCGATACGGGATCCGACTGTTTGGGCACGGCTCGTCGCCAAGGATGCAAGGAGGTGTTTCAGTTTGAGCTATTGCCTGAACCTCCTCCCCAGCGCGCAGCGCGCACGCCGTGGCCGATGTGGCCCATGCAACTTCGCACCTCCCATGCTCACGAAGAAGGGTGTGATCGCCGGTGGAGTGTCTCGACAACGAAATTCTCCGGGGAAAATGGCCGTCTGAGCAAGTTGCACGCTCATCGGGTTTCAGCTGAGGGGGGAACATTCATTCCGAAGGCCGGGACAGCAGCGTTTGACATGGACGTCGATCTGGTTCTTTTGGCTATGGGCTTTACGGGACCAGTGAAAGATGGCCTGCTCGATAGTCTTGGTATACACTACGACGCTCGCGGAAATGTAGCGGTGGACCACAATTTCATGACCAGCAAGGCGGGCATCTTTGCCGCCGGGGATGCGCGGCGTGGTGCCTCGCTCATCGTCTGGGCTATTGCGGAGGGCCGGAAAGCCGCTGCAGGGATTGATGCCTATCTGAAAGCCGGCCACAGTCTGTTAGCTTCCTCTCCATAATCCTACAGACCGACAAATATCGCCCGGTCTCCGTGGGGATCGGCCGCAATCTGTTAGCTTTCTCTCCATAATCCTACAGCCTCAAGGAAAGCGGGACGCGCACATGCCAGGGGATTCCATGTATCCTGCGGCCTGTGAGTTGCAGGGGGGCGAGTTGTCAGGGATGGCGTTGATGTGAGTCATGGCTGTGGCCGGATCACAGATCTGAGGGGCTGGTTCCTGCGTGCTGTACGACCGGCGCATGTCTATGGCCTTAGCGGGACAGAAACAGACCCATGGTGGCAGGTCAGGGCAGTGCGACGCCTGAGGGTGGAGTGCTCGTTATTTGTTGGTGGCTTTGGACTTGGCCTTCGAGCGTGGCTGATCAAGTTGCTGGTGAATGGCCTGAATAAATTGCTGCTCAAGGTCTGAGACATCTTCGCTGTCAGTGTCCAGAATCGGTTCTTCCTGCTGCCTCATTTTTTCGTACTGCGACCTGATTTTCAGGGCAGTCTGATTGGTGGATTGCGCTGTCAGTTCCACGAGGTACTGATTCCGGTAACCTCGCGACTCGATTGAAGAGGAGGGTGAAGTTTTTCGTTCTGTGACAAAGACGGCTTTTGTGTCGGTTGCCATTTTTGCCAACACCATATACCCGTGTTGTGCCAAGGCTTGCGAGGTGGCTTTGATCACGTCACGCAGGGGATAGGGGAACCGTTGCGTTTTCGCTGTCTGTGTGTTGGCTTGAAGAGATTGTCGAAAGATCTTGCGTTGCTTCCGCAACCATTGGGCATCGCCTTTGTGTTTGGTGTTTTCTGCCTTCAGTTTTTCGTACTCCTGTTTCAGTTTATGGTTGTCTTTGGTTAACGTCTGGATTTGTTTGAGCAGGTTGTGGTTTTCGGTTGAGAGACTTTGCCCGGTTTGTTGAGCGTGCTCGAGTTGTTCCGCGAACGTCTGCTCGTTGTCCCGCAGTTCCTGATTGAGCCGGTCGATCTGTTCCTGGAGGACCCTGTTTCCATCTTGAATCGTCGCCATCATTGTTTCCTGCTTGACGTTTTGCTTTTTAAGCCGCTCATTTTCTTCGATGAGTGGGGTGTTGTCGGGTGGGCAGGCGGTGAACAGAACACAGGCCAGAATCGCGCCGGAGACACGGAGCAGAGACCAACCTGGGGGTGGGGTGCCCCCCCCGGGAACCTGACGGACTGGCGGCCGTGGGGTCATATCCGTGTTGTAATCTTTCATTGGTGCACGACGGTCCCCGCCAACGTCCATTCCGCGGATAGCCACGGATGACAGAGCCTGTACGGAATACAAACGAGCTGGATTGTAGATTGCTGGCAACGTCAATGCAAATTCAGCACGGATGATCAGTGAGATCATCGCGAGCAACGTGTGGAGGGTGATATCTGCAGCTTGGGTTGTCCTGTGTACCCGTGTTCTGTCTCCATCCTGCTCCGTGTCTGGTTGGCGGGGTTCATACGCTACGGTTCCACCACAATATCCACCCATGCGGGCACACTGTCGGCTCCTTGGATGTCGGTGACTCTGAGTTGAAATCGGAAGAGACGGGGTTCAACCACAAAAGGCGCTAAAAAGCGAGCTTGGGACGCATAGGGGTCGAGGAGGGCCACCTTGCTACCACGGATCTGTGCCCAATGGTATTGGAGAGATTCCCCCTCTGGATCGTAGCTGTTGAGGCCACTCAGTATGACCGTGTCGTGTGAATCGATGGTCTGGGTTGGACCCGGGTCGGCAATGGGTGGTTGGTTTGGTTCTGTCTTGACTTGCACCAGAACGTCAAGTGTGCGTGTCAGCCCGCTATTGCGGACGGTGAGTGTCGTGAAGCCATTGCCCGTCAGCCGAAGCAGTCCATGTTGACTGATGGTAATAACCGACGGATCGTCGACGTGATACGTTGTCCCCGCGGATGCGCTACGAATGGACCGCAACGTCCCGTCCGCAAAGCGCCCTATGACCGGAAGCGCGATTGTTTTGCCCAGAAAATCCAGTTGATCATAGACCCGAACAGTGCTTGCACGGCCAAATTTTAATGGTTTCTCCGTTTGAAATTCGATGGCTTGCAATGGGCTATGGGGTTGGATATGGAGAAGGACTTCGTCGAAGATCGCCCATTCTTCGTTGTCGTTTTGTCGCCCTTTCTGTTCAGCAACAGCCAGCAGGCGATACGTACCAATGGCTTCCTTGGGTGGGTAAAGGTCAACTTCAAACGGAGGGGAGGCGATGACGGTTGCGAATGTGTCGTCGTCAGATTTCTTGAGCATGTCTTCCTGTTCCCCGTACCAGTGGAATCTGACACTGGTAATGCCCGTGACTTGCCCGACGTTGATGACGACCGCAATGTTCTGATGCGAAGGGTGGCTGCTGAAAGCCTTCGGTTGTTCAATTGAAAATGCTGTGACCTGTAGCGGGATGCCTGCGACGAGCGCGATCACACAGAAAAGCAGGCGAAAGGTGACAGGGACGAGAAATCTCATCATGGCTTCACCTGTCTTCCCGGAGGGCCTCATGGTGCCTCCAGTTTACGTTTGTGGCGGGTCATTGTACAACAATGATGCCGGGCGTTGTTGAGGGAAACGTTCTTTGTACATTTCCCGTGGCAGTTCCGGATTGGGTGGGTGAAGCGGGCCTGACGGGGAATGTTGTGCCACGCATGGAACACGGTTCGGCATTGTCCTGAAAATGGTCTTGGATGACCCGGCGTTGTGCTTTCCGATTCTCTCAAAAACTGCCTTGCGTCACCGGACGGCATATGCTATAAGTGGCAACCGTTATTGGTGGGAGAACGATAGGGCTGTCTGAAAATTGAAGGGTCCTGAGGGTTGTTCGACGGCACTTTTTATTATTAACGTCCTTTAGAAGTGGGGAGGTACGGCAATGCGCAAGGTGCTTCTATCCGTCCTTTTGAGTTTCATTCTGGTGGCGACTGGTTCTTCGGTCGCGTTGGCGTTGCAGTCCGGAGGTGTGGAAGTTGGGGATCTCGCTTCCGGGTCCGTTGTAGGACAGCCGTTTAAAACACTTGATGTTGACGTGAGTTTTATTGCGATGGAGATCGGTGGCAAAAAGGTATGGTATCCGCCAACAGCCATCCTTGATCTCACATCTCAGGGAACAGGGGGGCGAGCAGGTCGCCCGGTGCTTCTCAAGGTGACCAATTCACTTGACAGTGTGCATGGGTTTGACCTCAATGCAGATTCTGCGTTTGCCGGGCCAACGTCAATGCATGTGAAGATTACCCTGGAGCCAGGTGAAACCAAGTACATTGGTATTCCGGTCAGCGACTTGACATATGTTACGGCAAGCAACACCCTGCAGTACAAATGTCAGTTGCATGGCGCGCATGTGGGTGGCACGCTTCTGGTTCTTCGCTGATTGTTGAAGACAGACAAGGAAAGCAAAAAGCCCCGTTCCAGTTTTGGGAACGGGGCTTTTTTGTCACTTGACCCTGGATGGTCAGACAGCTTCTTCTTTCCCGCAATCGACTGTGGCATTGACTGGGATGTTTTGTGCTGCGAACACTTCTCCATCACGGATCAGCAGTAAAAACCTGGTTTCAACGGGGGCATCCCCTTCTTTTGGAGTGACAAAGGTTTTAAGATCGACGATGATTTCCCGTTGGGTGTCCTTCTGTGTGGCGTTGACGACTCAGAAGTAATGACTGGCTTTGGGGAACAGATCGGCGACAAAATGGTCAATGACAACGGGTGGAACAGGTGATGAGGCGAATGAGGAGATTGCAGCAGACAGAGACAAGGTCATCCACGTGAACAATGCGAGCGTCATTTTTTCATGATACAGCCTCCTTGTCGACAGTGAGCAGACAGGCCGAACATCCTCTCATGGTACACTACGTCAATCCTATTGGCCAAAAGGTAAAAGGCGGCGAGTGGCCCGGGTGTGTCGTTCTATTGCGAGATTCCTTGCTGTGAGATGATGAGATGGTAGGGGACGTTCTCAGGCCATGTTGGCGGTGAACAGGTGATAGAGAGCCTCTATAACCAACGGGACACGCGGCAGTCTGGAGTGTCCCGCTTATTTCGCAACCATGTCGTTCCGTCCCATGGCTTCGCACACAACTCACTCAACACCAGGCAAAACGTCAACGCCTCGTAAGAAGAAACGGATCCTGTTTCTGATTCTCATGTCGATGTTGTTAATTTCCGGGGCAATGCTTTTTAATGCTCCTCCAGACACGGGCGTCATCGTCGTCCATTTTCCCAATGAGGTTACACTTGAGGCAGAAGTTGCCGAGACACCAGAAAAGTTGCTGTTCGGGTTGGCCTTCCGGGAAGTACTTCCAGACAACCATGGCATGCTGTTTCTGTTTGAACAGTCCGGTCTGCACCAAGTCTGGACCAAACAGTACCAGTTCAATGTTGATTTGATATGGATCGATGAAAGTAAACGTGTCGTCCATATTGTCGAAACCGCTGTCCCCTGTGTGCACGATCCCTGTGAGTGGTATGGGCCACCTCCTGAACGAGCGCGGTACGTGCTTGTGGCGAACAGCGGATTTGTTGACCGCGCCCGAGTCTCTGTGGGACACGAACTCGTCTTTACCCTGCGGATGTAAGCAGCACAGGGGGTGCGCGGATTCTCACTTGACGGACGGAAGCATGCCTTTCAGAACCAAACGGCCCCAGTGACTTATGGAACCTCAATCATCAGACGAGTTTGTATGCGTTGGGAAGGTAGAAGATGTTCCTCACGGAACGTCAAAAACCGTCAAGGTGAAGAACAGGACCATTGCGCTCTTTCATGTCTCTGGAAACTTTTTCGCGATCAACAACATCTGTCCGCATGAGGGGGGGCCACTCGCCAAGGGAAAGCTGAAAGGGTATGTCGTCGGGTGTCCTTGGCATGATCTCCAATTTGACGTTCGCACTGGCTTTGGGACAGATGGAGGGGGGTATTGTGTTGCGAGTTATGATGTTCGGGTTCAGGACGGCGAAATTTTTATCAGTGCCTCGTGCCGAGGACTGTAATGGTAAGAGAGCCGTTCTCCTCTCCGGTCTTTTCTGTGCTTCTGGGGATGGAAGCCGTTGATCCTGATTCCTGCCGCTTTGGAAGTGGGAGACGCTTTCCCTTTCGGCAACGTTGATCCGTGTGATACCCCAATTCGGATACGCTGATGGATGCGCACCAACCTGATGTGCAATGTCTCGATGCCACAGTTGGCGTTCCCTTGACCGTGAAACTCTGGGAGGATCGCACGCGGGGTGAACAATGGGTGCCTGTCTATGATGCGTGCTGCCTGGTGCTGACGGAGGATGATTTTGTGTGTACCACCAGCAATAATGCAGTGGAATCAGGTAACCATCAGTTTGAATTTGAACCACGCCAGCCCGGGACGCATCGATTGGAGTTTCATAAGCGGATGGCTTGGAAGTTTACGGCCGAAGCCCGACGCGTGTTTCTGATCCACGTTCGGGAAGAGGGTTCCTGACGAGACGGTCTTCTCATGCCCGGCATTGCGTATCTGAACGGACACTTTCTTCCGCTTGAAGAAGCGAAAATCTCCATTGAGGATCGGGGGGTCCAGTTTGGCGACGGCGTCTACGAAGTGATTCGAGTGTATCATGGCGTTCCCTTCCGACTTCACGACCATTTCTTGCGATTCGAGCGGAGTGCTCAGGCCATCTCCCTTCCCTGTCCGCTTTCTAACACTGAATGGGAGGCATTGATCAGGGAGGGCATCGCAAGAAACCATTGTGACGAGGGCAAGGTGTACATCCAGGTGACCCGTGGTGTGGCTCCAAGGGATCACTGCTTCCCGGATTCAGTGTGTCCCACTCTTATGATGACGTTTCGGAACATGGCCGAGGTTGACGTGTCCCTCCAATGGCAGGGGGTCCATGCTATCACCCTCCCGGATTTGCGGTGGGCCCGATGCTCTGTCAAAAGCCTGAATCTGTTGCCGAATATCTTGGCCAAACAGGCCGCGAACGAAGCCGGTGCCTTTGAAGCGATTCTGGTGAAGGATGGATTGGTCACTGAAGGTGCCACGAGCAATGTATGTCTGGTTAAGCAGGGGGGGATCGTCACACCTTTCCTGAGCGACCAGCTCTTGTCTGGTGTCACACGGGCCATCGTGCTGGAACTGGCGAGAAAACACGGCATTGCCGTAGAAGAACGGGCTGTTCGAGAAGAGGAGTTGTCGCAGGCTGATGAGTTGTTTCTGGTTGGAACGACCATCGAAGTGTTGCCCGTGACTCAGTTGAACGGCGTGCCGGTGGGCGTGCGAATGCCCGGTGCTGTGGTACAAGAGATCGGCGAAGCTTTTCGGCATTGTGTGCGATCTGAAACGGGATGAGGGCAGGCGTGAGAAGGGGGTATGAGGCAGCTGTCGTTTTGTTGTCACGGCCCTTCCAGTGTGCTCAGGCCAGGAGGCTTGACATGTTCGAATGGTTTTCGATACGCTCCCCTCACTGTTGCATCTGATATGACGAGGATGGATTGTGTCATTCCACAAGTGTTTCCCAGAAGGTGTGTTCCTTGTTACGGAGGCTGGCTATGTTTCGTTTTAATCGTTTTTCCGTAAGATCATGTGCGTTTCCGGGAGTGAAAAGTATGTTTGCTCTCGCGTTCCTTATGCTTCCGTTGTCGGTTGCGGGAGCTGAAGAGCGCACTGTGCAACCATTGCTTCACACAACAGGGATGAGTCATCAGAGCCCGACGTGGACAGAGCGCCTTAAAGGGCAGACGATTGTCGAAAATGCCCAGGAGGGGAGGGCAGAGCGCGCCGCGCTTGTTGAACAGCAGCATGAGCGTTTGATGCGGCAAATGGGCAGGGAAGCAGGATCCTCTGGCTCCGGGGGATTTGACACGATGTCCATGATGCATCAATACGGTGCGGGTAAGGGGAATTACTTGCTGTCTTCCGATGCCGATATTGAACCGGTTTCCCTGACAAGCGATGGGAGATGTCCGACGGCGGCTCCGGTTCGAAAATATGACGTGTCGGCCATCAATGTGGAAATCACTCTAAATCAATGGCTGGATTATTACCCAGGCTATATGTACGTGCTGACCGAGAATATTGAGAAGGTTCGTGCAGAAGAGGCCAGCAATGCCGAAGCGCGGGAGGCGGAAGGCCATCATGACCCAGGTGCTGTGAAAAACGGCATTCAGGGTCAATACATTCAACCGCTGGTGATTCGTGGCAATCAAGGCGATTGTGTCAGAATCACACTGCGCAATCAATTGGAATTCGGAGAGGATGTCAGTCTCCACATCAACGGGTCCAGCATGGTGGTCAGTAAGACAGGCCAGCCTGCGACGACGACAAATCCTGATGCCATTGCCTATGGCCCTGGCGAAGATTGTGAAGAAGAGGAAGAAGGCGAAGAGGGTGAAGAAGAGGGAGAAGAACATTGTGACGCCACACCCGTGCACATGGAGTGGTATATCCATCCTGCCACGCAGGAAGGCGGGCGGCAGTTCCACAGTTACAGTAATGACCGTGAGCTGACAGTGATGGGGCTGTTTGGGGTGTTCGTGGTTGAACCGGCTGGTTCGGAGTATCTGGATCCACTTGGGGTGGGTTCTGCCGATGCGATGTCGAGTGGTTGGCAAGCCATCATTCAAAATGGCCAAGGGCCAGACTTCCGGGAATTTGTGTTAATCTACCACGAAGTAGGCGATGAAGCCTTCCGACCCGTGAACCGGCATGGGGACTTCCTTCCGCAACGTGACCCGTTAACCGATGCCTATCGGCCAGGGGCCAGGGCACTGAACTACCGAAGTGAGCCGTTTGGCATCAACAATATGCACGTTCAACATGAGTACTTTGGGTTTGAAGACGAGTCCATGGCGTACAGTGCATACACGTTCGGTGATGCAGGGCCGACAATTCCACGGAGTTATTTGGGGGATCCTGCCAAGTTTCGTCTGGTGCATGGCGGGTCCGAGGTGTTCCATTCCCATCATCCGCATGGCGGTGCGATTCGATGGGTCCGAAGCCCTCGAGCGGTCGATCAGATGCCCATGTGGCACAAGGGGCAGAATGGGCCCGTGAAATATCCGCTCATTCGTGCCAAATCAGACCGGGTTGACGTGGAGGTGATAGGGCCGTCTGAAGCAATTGATCTGGAAACGGAATGCGGATCCGGTTTGTGTCAATATCTGGCCGGTGACTTTTTGTTCCATTGCCACGTGGCGCATCACTATGTGGCTGGCATGTGGGGCTACTGGCGGGTGTATAACACCTTGCAGGCTCCTGGTATCCAGAACGACGTGATGCCTCCACTTCGCGAGTTGCCCGATCGTATGGGGCGCATTGCCGGGCCGGTGACGTCTGACAAATTGGTGGGGACCACCGTTGACTGGTTCGGAAAACGGTTCAGGATCGTTGAGAACACTGAAAAAACCAATTGGCAATCCGATCCGGCTGTGGTGCGCATTTACGATTGGGTGGAAATGCAATTGCCGACTCGCGGTCTTCCCGGTCATGTGGAAGATGAGGTCGGCCAAATTAAATCGTATGACGCAACCGTGGTTGATTGGGTTTGGGACGGTGATCGTGCAATGAGTGAAAAAGAAAGCACGGTTGAAAATCCCAAATACCATCCTGAATGGCAAGGATACAAGCAGGGGGAACGGCGGCCGATATGGTTCGAGGCAAGTACCGGCAAAGTCGCGTGGCCTTGGTTGACTCCTCACTTCGGAAAACGGGCACCGTTCTCGCCGGATCGCAATCCCGCGCCATGGCTGGAAATGATCCATCTCGATGATGATGGCCAGCCGTCGGTTGAGCCGGCACGACCCGGTGAGAATGGCCGTTGGAGCCTGTGCCCGGAGCGGGCTGGTTCCCAAGAGTATAATATCCATTTTATCAAGCTTCCAATTGAGTTGTCAGCGGCCCAAGGGGATCAGGACGCCATTGTTGATCCGAACGGGTTGTTGTATGTGGTGCATGATGAAGAAGAAGCGATTCGGCAGAATAATGATTTGAAGGTACCGCTGGTGTTTCGCGCGAACATTTATGATTGCATGGACTGGATTTTGACAAGTGAATGGCTCGACGATGACTTTACCAATTTTCAGTCTTCGAAGATTAATACCCACTTTCATTTTGTCCAGTTTGACAATCAGGCTTCCGATGGCGTGATCAGTGGCTTCTCCTACGAACAATCTGTGCGACCTTTTACACAGTTCGAGAAGAAAACGGAAAAAGGGTTACCGGTACCCATGAATGCCAGATTCACGAAAGCGGCTAAGCAGGGCGATCGGACCATTCATGTCACGAATGCCAAGCAGTATCACGTCGGTACCGTAATCCTTGTCGGGGCTGATAACGTCGAAGGCTCGGAAGTGAAGCGAATTACCAGCATCGATGAGAAGGCTCAGACACTTACCTTGAAAGAGCCCCTGCGACATGCTCACCCGGTTGGGGATATCGTGACGGTTGAATTCGTGCGTCAACGGTTCTGGGCAGATGCGGATGTCGGGTCCGTGTTCTGTCACGACCATGCGTTTGGCGGAACGACATGGCCACATGGTGCAATCTGTTCGTTCCTGATTGAGCCGTTTGGATCCACGTGGCATGATCCGGTCACTGGGGAGGCCAAACGGACAGGCCCGGTGATGGATATTCACACTGTGGAGCCCGTGGGCTACGGCGTGAGCGGAAGTTTTCGTGAGTTGATGGTGCAGATTATGGATACCGTTCCTCACACGGTCAATGTCGTGACAGCCGGGAATCCTCCCGGACAACCGGTTGAGGTGGCGTTAGAAGCCGGACGGACGGTATCTTTCCAAATGCCACCGAACGACTCAATTAAAATGACACCAATGCCGTTTCTCAACGGAGGGACACATACGACGGGCGGGGCCTTGAATTTTCGGGCCGAGCCCTTTGCCCAGCGATTGGCCAATAACGCGGATCCATCGCAGATTTTCAACAGCACAATCCATGGGGATCCGAGCACTGCCATGGTGCGGGCGTATCTGGGTGATACCATTGTCTTTCGGTTAATTGATGTGACAATGAACGAAAGTAATGTCTTCACCGTGTCAGGTCACAGCTTCCTGACCGAGCGGTATGCTGGTGACGCCAATCGTAAGAATTCCATTCACATCGGGATTGCCGAACGCTATGACTTGGTGGTCCCACAGGCTGGAGGGCCGAGACTACAACCCGGGGATTACATGTATTTCAATGGCCGGAGCTCGAAACTGTCCGAGGGGTCCTGGGGGGTGGTCAGGGTTCTGGATGAACCAGTGCCTGATTTGCAGCCTTTGCCGAATGCCGGTTTC
Organism: Nitrospirales bacterium; assembly: GCA_007570995.1. Taxonomy (GTDB): domain Bacteria; phylum Nitrospirota; class Nitrospiria; order Nitrospirales; family UBA8639; genus Bin75. The sequence continues at coordinate 15,162 of RKSG01000089.1, read as the reverse complement.
GGTGGGCCTGGCCTGAAGAAGCCGTTGCCATTGTGTCCCTCTGATGCTCCGGTGAAAAATTTCAATGTCGTGGCAATTGATTATCCGCAAATGGTCTTCAATCCCAATGTGGAGGAAGCCATTGAAGTGGATTTTGAACGAACCATTGCCGTGCGAAATCCAAATGCTAGGATCTACATCTTGGAGGAAGAAGCGGCCAAGGTTTCCGGAGAATTCCAGCCCATGCCTCTGACCTTACGGGCGAATGTTGGGGATTGCCTGAAGGTGAAACTCACCAACAAAATGAAGGAAGGACGGGCGTCTTTCTCCGCCTTCGCCTTGGCGTTCGATCCTGCGGATTCGCAAGGCGTCAACCTTGGCAAGAATGCCGGTGATCAAACCGTCGCTCCAGGGAAAAGCCGGACTTATACCTATTATGCGGATCCATCTACTGGCGAGACGCAATCTTTGGTATGGGACTGGGGAAACGTGGCTCTGAATCCGAGAAACGGGTTGTTCGGTGGGATTATTATTGGTCCCAAGGGGTCACATTATCGTGACCCCAAGACTGGAGCTGATATTTCCTTGAAGAACAGCTGGGTTGCCGATGTCATTGTGGATCGGACCATCCCGGGCAATGAATATCGGGCCAACTATCGTGACGTGTCCCTGTATTTCCAGGATGAGGACAATATTATTGGAACCAGTTTTATGCCCTACGTCCAGAATGTGGCCGGGCTCGTCGGAGTCAATTACCGGAATGAGCCTTATTTGTATCGCGAAGAACTTGGATGTTCGTTGGGTCGTATGTTCCAACCTTGCCAGGTTGATGATCCGCAAGATCCGGTTACGCCGCTTATTGAAGCCCATGCTGGTGATCCCGTGCGGATTCATGTGTTTGGTGCCAGCAATGAGCAAAATGGCATGTTTACTCTCGAAAAGCATGAATGGCCGATTGAACCGTTTATGGAAGGTGCAGACCAGATCAGCGTCGTGGAATTTTCCGGTTCTGAAGGCGTTGATGTCTTTGTTCCCGCGGCAGGTGGTCCGTATGCCATGACGGGTGATTACGTGTACAGCAATGCGCGTTTGCCTTACTCACAGTCAGGGCAATGGGGGTACTTTCGGGTTTTGTCCAAAAATGATCAGAGAATTCTGCCGCTTCGTGGCGTGACTCCAGGTGTCAAGGAAGCACAGATCGACCGGTTTTCGGAAGGCAGAGTCAGCCAGGTTTCATTTTAATAACGGCTGGTTGGAGAAACCATTGCGGTGGGGAAGGACGGGGGAGCCGATGTTCGGCTTCTCCGTCTTTTTTCTATACGTTGCTTTTGTAGTATGAGGGGCATGTATTGGGGCCTCTCGTGGTCCACATAATCATGAGTGTTGCAGGAACGCTGATAGAGAGAGCGATGGGGAAACGTCCCTTGGTGGGTTGGGCGTGGGTGATCTCCGTCGGGCTTCTTTTGGCGGCTTCGCCGGGGTGGTCGTATGAAGAAATTTCGGTCACTGATGGGGGGACAATCAAAGGGGACGTGAGGATACTTGGCGAAAAACCCCGGCCTATGGCTTTTAATTTGGTGACCATACCCGATGCCAGGTATTGCGGCAGGATTTCCACAGGTACCGGGTGGCGGATTGTCGAAGATTTTGTTGTTGGACCAAATGGCAGTCTGAAAGATGCTGTGGTCATGCTCAAGGGAATTGAAGAAGGGAAACCTTTTGCTTTGCCCGAAGTGCGCATCGAGGCGGTGGACTGCGATTTTCTGCCGTTTGTGAATGTATTGCGAGACCAAGATGAAATCACGGTGGTGAATATGGACCCCGTTCAACACGATATTCAGGGCTATCAAACTGCTCGCGTGCGTGGTGCACGGGTCTTGTTTAATCGCCCGTTACCCATGAATCCTTTCCATAAGATGCTGGGGATGGTGAATAGTCACAGGCATTTGCCTGGAACGCCCATGGTTCAGAAAATTCGTCTCAGCAAAGGAAGAGATATTTTTGTGATGCAATGCGGGTTTCATCCCTATATGTTTTCCTGGGGAGTCGTGGTTCGCAATCCCTACTATGTCATCACAAAAGAAGATGGTGCGTTTGCAATGACGGATGTCCCTCCCGGAGAGTATGTGTTGACCGTCTGGCATGCCGGCATGAAAAAATATCTGGAGCAGCCCGTTGTTGTGGAAGCGGGGAGAACGAGCACTGCACATTTTGCCTATGAGCCTGTTACAGGACGCAGAAGTGTGCATGAAATGCAGGAGAATCCCCACTTTGGTCTGGAATTATTGGGGGAAGATCTTGAAATTGTTCCCTCTGTTCGGTTGCAACGTCCTTAACAAAACGCGTGTCGTGATGGCCAAGTCCGTCTGGGTCTTCCTGTGCATCGTGTTCTTTATGGCTGGTCGTGTGGCGTGGGGCTATGAAGTCCGCGAAGTCAACAATGGAGGACGGGTAGAGGGGACGATCACGCTTGTTGGCCCCGTTCCTGATCCCAAGGCCTATAATCTGGTGACATTTCCAGATCCTGAGTATTGCGGACGCATATCCAATGGCAATGGGTGGCGGCTGCTTCGGGATTTTGTCGTGAACGATCAAGGCCAGATACAAGACGTCGTCGTCTTACTGGAGGGAGTCGAGGCAGGTAAGCCATTTTCGGTGTCTGTTCCTCGTATTGAGGCTCGAGACTGTCAGTTTCTGCCTTTCACCACTGTTGTGAGAAGCGGGCATGGGGTTGAGGTCGTCAATATGGACCCCGTGATGCATGATATTCAAGCCTATGAAACGTCGGCCGTGACAGGGACACGCGTGCTGTTTAATGCCCCGCTTCCTTTTAACCGGCGACATCAACGTGGTAACTTGCATGCAAAGCACGACCATCAACCCGGTGCCTCCCTGGTTCGACAATTCCAACTGAGCAAAAAACGCCGAACATTTGTTATGCAGTGTGGCTTTCATGCCTATATGGAAAGCTGGGCGATCGCGGTGGAGAATCCGTACCATGTGCTGACCGATGAACGCGGGCGATTTTCCATTGCCGATGTGCCGCCTGGCAATTATTCCATTCGGGTATGGCATCCAAGCGTGAAGCAGATTGTGAAGAAGCACGTGACGATTGAGCCAGAGCACACGCTCACTGTTGATTTTCAGCTTCCTGCTCCCGGACGACACAAGACGGTGCTCACGGTGCGCACGCCTCCTCGATTTACGCCTGCTGCATTAGGGCGAGACGTGACGATCGTTCCCCTCCTCAAGCGGCAGTAATGTGATGATTGGTATTGTCCCCCGTACAATCCAGGCGGGGCGGCGTGGGCTCCTTCCTGTTTTCCCCTGTTTGTTTTCCGTCCTGCTCTTCGGCCTGTCCGACGAGCCAGCGTATGCCGTGGAACTATCCGGTCTTCAGGCTGGACACAGTCGAGACTTTTCAGCCAGTCTCACATGGCATGCCGGCGGGAAAACTTCCCGGGCCCAGTTGTTTGCGAAGGGTGACCGATATCGCATCGAACATCGTGGGGGGATCAAAACAAATTTGGGCTATGCGACGGTCACGATTGTCCGACTGGACCAACAATGCGTGTGGTACGTGCTTTCTCAGCGACGATTGGTCGTGGAGGTTCCGTTGATCCTGGATGACGTGTTGCCCCTGTCCGTGACTCTGGAGGGTGAGGCGTTAAGGCGGAAGATCGGCGATGCACTGGTTGGCGACCAGGAAGCTGTATTGTATGAAGTGGCCGTTGAGCATCACGATCGTCGTGAGATGTATTATGAGTGGGTTGATGAACCACGACAGTTATTGCTCAAATTGATGAGTCAGAACAGGGATTGGTCGGTCGAATATGATCGCGTCATTCTCTCCAGACAGCCGGAGTATTTTTTTGAGATTCCATTGGGCTATCGCAAGGTCCAGGCGGCCAGGAAACAGGCGGGTGAAGGATAAATGAGACTGGGGGAGATGACCTGGGTGAAGGCGTTGGTGGGAGTGGTCTGTGGCATTGGGCTGATGGGCGGGGCGGTTGCAGTCGGTGCTGACCGGTCTCCTGAACAGACGCTTGGCCTTGCGAACCAGGCGTTTGCGCAAGGCGATTTCCCCAAAGCGATCGCGTTCGTTCAGCCCATCCTTGACAATCCTGCAGTGTTCCGCTCCTCCCGTCGGTTACAGGTGCTGAGCTTGGTGCGTCTTGGAAAAACTGCCGAAGGTCTTGATGCCTACGATCGTTTCGTTGTTGCCATGGACGACAGGGAAGATGATGTGCTCCTTCGAGAACTTGCCCTGCACAGCATTCTGCCTTTGCGGTCGGATATGCGGGTTCAAGTGAGAGGGGCGGCCTATTCAGCTTTGAAAGAAATACCTTCCGATGATGTCGTGCCCTATTTTTACGATGGGCTCAGTGATGGATCGGGTATGATTCGGGTGTTAGTTGCCGAGGGCTTGGGGAAATTTCCGGCTGGGAGGCAATCGACAATGTTTCGTGATGCCCTCGACGATCAGGCGGGATTAGTGCGGGTGACGGTGATCAAAACCCTCGGTCGGTTTGGTGATGCTGCCACGATTCCCCTCATCACCTCACGGCTCAGAGATAAGCAAACCGTCGTGCGGGTCGTGGCTGCGGCGGCGTTGTATAGACTCGGACAAAAGGAACAATGGCAGAATGTGGAGCATGCCGCCACGGTGGCCGAGGGGTATGAACGAGGGGCGGCGTTGCGCATGCTTGGCGAAATGGGGGATCCGAGAGGTGTGCCTCTTCTTACGCGAGGACTTCGCGATCCCCAACCGTCCATTCGAGCTGCAGCGGTGGCCTCGCTGGGCAATCTGGGTCTTGCGGAAAGTGTACTGCCATTGATCGCTGCTTTGTCTGATCCCGTTCCGGCTGTCCGGAGTGTCGTGGCCGTGACATTGGGTCAGTTCAATACGAAACAGGCCGTGTCTGCATTAACGCGTGCCCTCCATGACAACAATATGGGGGTACGGGCGGCGGCCGTCGCGGGGTTGTTGCAACTGGACAGCCCGTTTCATGTGGTGGCCGGGACCGTGCGGGTGTTAATGGAGCAGCACAATCCAGGTCTGCGATCATCTGTGGCCAAAGCATTAGGGCACGGCCGTGTCAGAGATGTCGTGGCCCCTTTACTGCTCTTGAGCGAGGACCCTGTCTCCAAACCACGTATATCAGCTGTCAGATCACTTGGCAGAGTCGGTGGCCGCGAGATCATGCCGCATCTCAAAAAACTCATGCGCGATGCCAATGAAGCCGTGCGAGCCACTGCGGGAGGAGCACTTGCCCGTATCCTGTCCTTTCCGGCAGAGATCTGATGCCCGATCCGTGAACCGAACGCGTTCCCTGGACGTGAGCGGCGGTCCTGCTTTATTCGTTGGCTTGCGCGGCCAGACCGCGTTCCGGTGTGCATGATTGTTAAATGCAACAATATGGTCGGCAAGAAAACTGACAATCTTGCTTGCATGATCTGGTTGGTCGCCACGATTCTGGAAATGAGTTTCGGCATGGATGTACGCTGGTGATTTTGAAATGTCGAGGGCGAAGCGGCTCAATAACAAGCGAAGCCTCAAAGGGCACAAGCTAGGAAGGCTACGCCGCAATCACGGTGCCCAGTTTCACGCCCGGATCATCCCGTATGCGTTGTATGTGTTGATGGTGGGATATGTGATGCCAGGGTCTGTGCTCGCGAGCACGGAATCTGTGGCTGCCTCGTCAACGATCCAGTGGTTGCAATGGGGTACCAACGCATTTGATCGGGCCCGTGCAGAAGACAAACTGATCCTGCTTGATCTTACAGCGAGGTGGTGTCATGCATGCCATGTGATGGATGCGACCACGTACAGTGATCCTCAGGTGGTGGCCCTGCTGAATGCCAAGTTTATTCCAGTCAGGGTTGACACCGATCAACGTCCGGATATTACGGTTCGGTACAAACATGGCGGTTGGCCAACCACCAGCATCCTTCTCCCTTCCGGAGAAATCGTGTTCCAGACGAACTTCCTGACTGCAGAAAACATCATTGAAGTGTTGCGGGTCTCCGATGAAGTGTATCGAGAAGACAAGCAGGGTATGGTGGAACGAGCTGCCAATGTCTGGGCACAGGTGGAAGCCGCAAAACGAGAGCATACGTTACCGCACGATCCCATTCGACCAGCGATGCTTGGTCAACTGCTCGATGCCATGAAGCAGCAGTATGACCAGGTGAACGGGGGCTTTGGCGATGCTCCAAAATTTTTTGAGCCCGAAGCCATTACCTTGGCCTTCGCGCGCCATTTCTGGGATCCGAATTCCGGGTATCGGCAGATGGCGTTATTTACGCTGGATCAACAATTACAGCTCTATGATCCGGTGTGGGGTGGGTTTTTCCGCTATGCCGAGGAGTCGGATTGGTCCAAACCGCATTATGAAAAGATGCTGTACATTCAAGCATCCAATCTGCTCAATTATCTTGAGGCGTACCAGAGCACCGGCTTGCCGATCTATCGTGGAGTGGTAGAGGGGACGATGCGTTACGTGACACGGTTTCTGTCTGATCAAGAGCGGGGAGGCTTTTATGCCAGTCAGGATGCCGACGTTCGACACGTGGATGGTGCTGGGACCACCGTCCTCGGGAGCGAGTTTTTTGTCTTGAATGAATCGCAGCGTCTGGGCATTGGCGTACCTGCTGTTGACCGGACGATGTTGACGGACTGGAATGGGATGATGGCCAAGGCGTTTCTCAGGGTCGCCCAGGTTCTGGGAAGCGATCAGGCTCGGAAGTTTGCCCTGACGACGCTTCAGCGTCTGTATGACGAACGGTATCAGCCCGGGCGTGGACTGGCTCATTTTCTGCACGAGGGTCGCTCCCAGCAATTCGGGCTGCTGGCCGACCAGGTCTTTTTTGCGGATGCCCTGATTGAAGCCTTTGTCACCACTGGCGTGTTGCTGTACCTTGAACAGGCTGAGGCCGTCATTGCGGACTGCGTCCACCTTCTCGGAGATGAACGGGGAGGTGGGTATTTTGATCGAGTGCCGGCTTCGTCTTCCTTGGGATTGTTGAAATTTCCCCATAAGGACCTTCGGATCAATGCTGCGTTGTCCATGGTGTTTTCTGACTTGTTTTATCTCACCCGGAATCCCTGGTACCGTGATAAAGCCAGGACACTGCTTCAATTTATAGCCGGGGCTGCACCGCTGCCGGTTACTCAAACGGGTCGTGCCCTCAGTCGGTTCCTATACGATCCTGTGTCTATCGTTGTGGTGGGCGACAAATCTACTCGCGAAGCTCAACACCTCTTTCGCCACAGTCTGGCGATGTATGTTCCTGGGAAGATGGTTCGGTTTCTGGACCCCCGTGTTGATGTGCTGTCCATTGGAGGGGTCACGTTTCCCAGGGTGACAGGCCCTTTGGCCTACGTGTGCACCGACAGATTATGCTCCAGTCCTGTCAGACGGGCCGATGAGTTGATGGACCAGTTCAAGGAAGTGTTCGCGGCTGTGATGGAGTCGCGGACAGGCTTTCCGACGATGGAGAATGCCGCCTCCTCACCGGCTCGCTGAATCACCGTCAGCCGAAACCTACGGATGCTTGAGGCATTGGAAAGCGTATGCACTTGACACGTTGTTGAGCGTGTTGTTATAGAAAGAATGATTTGCGTGGGAAGATGTCGGGGGGAATTTCACGCCCGGTCACCGGGCGTGCCAGTCAGACAATGAGGGACTGACACGCGTTTAGTGTGCCTTCCCCGTAAGTCAGGTGAGCGTTGTTCGTGAGGGGTTTTGTAGGTTCAGGCTTCATTCCCATGGAGGAGAGATTATGAGGAATCGTCAATCGCGTGCTGTTTCGGTGTTCCTTGGCGGGTTGTTGCTTGCAACGCCATTGATGGCGCAGGCTGGGGGGACGATTGCGGGCACAATCACGTATTCCGGCAAACCCGTCCCGCCGAAAGAATTTGCCTTTTCCAAGTTCCCCAATCCGGATTTCTGCAAACAGAATCCCAGTAAAGAAGGCGACGATACACGTTTGTTGAAGGAAGTCGAAGTGGATGCGAACAAGGGCCTCAAAAACGCCATCGTGTCTGTTCGTGGCATTAAGGATAAAGGCTTTCAGCATACGCCCCAGGTGATCGCCAAACTGTGTGAGTTCCTACCTTTTACAGGTGTGTTAGTGAACAAAGGGAACTTTGTTGTGGAGAATACTGACGCGGACCCCAATGATCCCAAGTCCAAAGAAGGGGTGTTACATAATCCCCACAGCTTTGATGTGCTTGGTGCGAAATCCTCGACCTTGTTCAATATCGGGTTGGCCAAAAAGGGCGACAAACTTGACAAGAAAATCAAGATGCGTATGGCTAGAAAGGGTTCTGTTCTTCGGTTGCAGTGTGACCAGCATGAATTTATGCAGGCTTGGTTTTTGCCGGTCAGTAACGCTCATTTTGATGTGTCAGGTGGCGATGGGTCGTTTGAAATTACGGACGTCCCGGCAGGTAAACACAAAGTTCTGGCTTGGCACCCAGTGGCCGGGAACGTGACGATGGATGTGGAAGTCGAGGATGGTGCGACTGTAAAAGTCGACTTCGATATCAAAAAGAAGAATAAATTTAAGCCGTGAAGCCATGCCTTGGGCAATGGAAGTTGGCTTTTGTAGCCGTGCCTGCCCTGTGAGAGGGCGATGTCGCCCGTCCGGTCAGATCACGCTCATTGATGGTGTAGTGGCGTCTTTGCGATGGAGCTTGCCACTGACAATCCAGGCGTGTGGTGGAGTTATCCGGATGTCGGCCTGAAGTATGACAAACCAGGACAGAAAAGGGGTTCTCCCTTTTCTGTCTTGGTGTTCCTTTCCTCCTGTTCCTCTCGAATCCCCGTCTCTCTCCGTGTCCCGTCAGATTGTCGACAGTCTGGCCTAGGCTGGCCACAACAGTTGCGTTGCAGGTGAAACCTCCCACAATGGAGATGGCGGTCGTGTATTACCGTTGTTATCCTTTGTGCTTCGTGTCCTTGCCTTGCGTTCGCAGGTTTCAGGCCGCTACTATCGGGCAACGATTCAACCGTGGCTTATCCGCATCGACAATACAAAGGATGTATTGTGCCTCGTGAGCTGTCTCTCGCCGAAATATTTCAGATGGGCTATTACTGGGAGACGAAAATTCTCCTCACGGCAGTGAAGCTGGAGCTGTTTTCGGCCTTGGACGGGTGCAGTGACTCTCCTGCCGGCTTGGCCCGTCGATTATCGCTCAATGAACGGGCACTGGGACTCCTCGTCAATGCGTTGGTCGCGATGCGAATCTTGACGAAACAAGAGGAGCGTGTTGCGAATACCAGTGTTTCTCAGAAGCATCTGGTGAAAACAAGTCCGGACTACGTTGGCCATCTTCTGGTGTTGCACGATTCGGAATGGGCGAACTGGGGCAGACTGGAGGAAACCGTCCGGACCGGTATTGCCCCGGTGCGTCAGCATCTGTTTGAGACCAACCCGGAAATGGGTGCCAACGTGTTGGCGGTGCTGGACCGTGTCGGTAGAGGGAGTGGTGTCAACCTCGCGCAATTCCTCCAACTGGAGGGAGGAGAGCATATGGTTGACGTGGGCGGAGGTGCGGGGACGAATGCCATCGCATTTTGCCGCGCGTATCCTTCTCTTAAAGCCACCGTGTTTGATCTTCCTCAAACCCTGAAGGTGACGAAACGGTATATCCGGGAAGCCGGTTTGGAGGACCGTATTGCCTTACAACCTGGGAATTTTAATACGGATTCATGGGGCGGTCCCTACGATCTGGCGTTGCTGTCCGATATTCTTCATTACCAAAGTGCTCACGCCAATGCACGGTTGGTGGAAAAAGCATTTTCTCATTTAACGGCCCTTGGTCGGGTGCTGATCAAAGATCGGTTTTTGGATCAGGACCGGACGAGCCCTGCCTGGACGACAGCGTTTGCCGTGCATATCTTGGTCAACACGGAACAGGGGGAATGTTTCACGACACAGGACGCCATGCAGTGGATGACACAGGCTGGTTTTGGGTCCGTCACGGAACTTGCGCCGCGGGCGATTGTTCAGGGAATCAAACCAAGAGGAGGCGGAGATGGCTGAATGGTTGCGAGAGCCCGGGTTTGCCGGGACGCATGCGACAATGGGAGCCGATATCAGCCAGTTCATGGCGATGTTGTTCACCGCGCTTTTCCTTGTCGGGGGGGTACAGGCCAAAAAGGGCAATGGGACAGGTCATCATTGGTTGATGCTTGGCGGCATGGTGGCCATGTTGGCGTTTTTCACGAGTTATTATTTATTTCGTCAGTTGGGGGTGTTGGCCTTTGAAGGGAAAGAGGGGTTCGGCGGGTCACAGACTCTGTATGAGAACGTCTTTGTTCCTCTGTTAACTTTTCACATTCTTTTGGTCGTGATCGGATTGGTCATGGCAATTTACATGATAGTCTTGGGGTTTCGCTCCCAGACCATTGTCGATGGGCATCGCACATTACATGAGGCTATCGTGCAAACCACTTGGAAGAAAATCGGGACGATGTTTGGGATCGTGGCGGGTGTCGTATTGTTATTCTTTCTCGGCCGCGGGGTCACCGCCGGATTTTCCGCAGGCAAGCTCGGTGTCTACCTTGGCCTTATCGTGCTTATTGCCATTGTGTTTGGTGTGGAGATGACCATTCAGAGGCTTTGGCCGAATGGCGCGCGGCGCCATCGGGTGTTGGGCCGGTTTACCATCGTGGTGTATTGCATCCTGTTTGTCACTGGAAGTGTGACGTATGCCATGCTGTATATTTTGTATCCTGGAAGAATTGGATAGATGGTGATGACGTGTGCCTGCGGCTCGGATTTCCAGTGCCGTGCCATTGAAGAATGGGATGCGCAGCATGCAATGCTTTGTTACACCTGTCGGTCGTGCGGATTTCATTTAGGGATTGAGGCAAATAATCGGGAAGCGAGCGGCTTCTTTGCACGTCCGGTATGGACCGATGAGGCTCAGCATCGTTTAGATCGGCTGCCACCATACGTGGCGCCTTTGGTTCAGCAGGAAGTGGAGGCCTATGCTGTTCAACACCGTCTCGCGCTGATTTCAACCGGATTGATGATGCAGGCCCGGCATCATGGCTTGGTCTCCTGGCACCCTGACGCGGAACGTCGTTTGTCCCGGGTTCCTGCCGCCGTTCGTGCTATGGCCCGCGCGGAATTGGAACGGACCGCGCAGGACCGGGAGATGCCGGAAGTCACGGTAGCCCTGATGGACGACATCAAAGCCCGCTATTTCGGCGTGGCGGTGCCAACATCCCGAGGCACACACGGTCATGCGCGCAGGCTGACGGGCGCGCCGTTCGGTGCTGTCTCCACGTCCTGCATGGGACGTCGTGCCTTGTTGAGATTCCGATGTTTCATCGATTAGCACTTCGAGTCATCCCGCAACTGCAGGTGGCTGTCACGACTCCCGACGTTCGGAAGCGGAAACGATGGGTGATGATCGTTCCGGGATTGGTGGCGTTCCTGCTCTACCGTCTCGTCACCCATGTGCTGCCTCTCTCTGACCCGTTTCTGTTGTTGACAGTGAGTGGTGTGCTGGCGATGCTGGTCGCGTACTGGTCGTATGCGATGGGGCGGCAGGAGTCCTTTGTCCGTATTGTGCATACGGAGGGGCTCCGTCGTCTTCTCTGGGTAGGTGGGTGGATCGGGTTGGTCTATGGTGTGCAGCTTTCGTTGTTCGTCTTGGCACTCCTGGCACTCTTTGTCGATTATCACTTTCTTCTGCATCCCGAAGGCCCAGCGATGATGGCCTTGATTATTGCCTGTACGGCGGTCACGCGTGATGCCTTTGAAATCGGGCACGTCGTCCGCGTGGAATCACATGGGACACGGATGGTGACGTTTCCTGACGGTGGTTCGTTTCGTGCATTGAGCCGGCGGGACGTTTTTCAACTGGCTCGCTGGGGAGGGGCGGGGGTAGGAGCCGGTGGAACGGTCGTCGCTGTGTGTCGCTTCTATTGGCCTGCAGCCGAGAATGAGATTGGACAGATGATGGTCGTCTGTGTGTTGGCGGCTTGTTTTGCGCACGGAGCATTTTTATCAGGGAGACACCCGCATGTACCTGCTTCGGAACGTCTCACAAGCCGCCCATGGTGGGACATGTGCCAGTTCTGGATTTGGCCGTGTTTGACGTTTGCGTTGACATACTATCTGGTGCAAACGGGCGTTATCATGTTTGTGTTGCAGTGGCAGGATGTCCCGCTTGTCCTGCACCTGGCTGTCGGCGGGGGAACGGTCGCAATGATGGCCGGGTATGGCTATGTGTTGGGGGTGCGAGTGCATGTTGAAGCGCAAACACAAGGCGGTATGCCCGAAGCCTTGAGACGTTGCCCATTCGTAATGGACATGCTCGCCAAAACCGGACAGAGGGTGTCAGGCTAGGCGGATCTTCGAGAGAGAGCTTTGCATGAACATGGCTTCACGTTGTGTGCTTTTGCTCGTTCTTGGCGGTGCCCTTGGTATTGCCACCGAGTTGTGGGCCCGTTCCGAGACCCCTTCGCTCTATCAACCGACTCGGGACGTCTATTATCAGACTGAAGGCATCCCGCAGAGCCTGCCTGCCACGGCGGTTGAACCTACCTATCCCCAGTGGCGATACCTGGATAACCGGATCCTCATCTGGTTTGTCACGCAGCAGCATACCTATTTTGGGGGATTCGTTCTGGCGCTCCCGTTGTTTGCGTTGCTCCTTGAGTTCATTGGTGTGTCCCGTCGTGATTCTCAGGCGGCCAAACGCTACGATGGACTCGGTCGCGATGTGCTGCGTGTCGGCGTGCTTTCGATGACGATGACGGCGTTGCTGGGAAGTGTGATGCTTGGCGCGTTCCTGACACTCTACCCGGATTTTATGCAGTACATGGGCTCGACGTTTAAACCCATGATGCCGGTGTACGCCATGGTGTTTGTCGGTGAATCGTTTCTTCTCGTGTTGTACCACTACAGTTGGACGCGTCTGGCTTTCGGCGTCTGGAAATGGGTGCACCTGTCTCTCGGAGTACTGGCTAATGGTATGGGAGTAATGTTGCTCCTGTTAGCGAATGCCTGGGCGTCATTCATGATGGCCCCGGCCGGTGTGAATGCCGAGGGACAGTTTTTAGGGAACGTCTGGCATCTGCTGCATTCTCCTTTGTGGAATCCATTAAATGCCCATCGTTTCCTGGCGGATATTATGTCGGGGGGGGCCGTGGTTGTGGCCTATGCGGCCTATCGGTTCTTGAAAACCAGGTGTCTGGAAGAGCGGGCGTATTACGATTGGATGGGCTACGTGTTCATTGTCGTCGTGGTGTGTGCCTTGCTCCCGATGCCGTTTGCCGGGTATTGGCTCATGCGGGCCGTCTTTACCTTCCGTCAGGAAATGGGCATGACGATGATGGGCGGGTTGCTGTCCTGGCTTTTTGTGATTCAGGCGAGTACCGTCGGTGCGTTGTTCCTAGGCATTAATTATTATGTCTGGCAATCCTTGGGACGGTTACGTGATGGGGCACGGTATCATCCCTATTTCAAATGTATCATCGGCGGACTGATCGTGGCTTTTCTGGTCTGGTTCACCCCCCATACCATTGCCATGACACCTGGTGAAATGAAAGCGATGGGCGCGGCTCAACATCCTGTCATTGGTCAATTCGGGGTGATGTCGGCAAAAAACGGGGCCATTAATGTCATGGTTTGCCTGACGGCTTTGAGCTACCTGTTGTATCGTCGGGCCAATCGAGTCATCACGGTGCCTTGGGCCAGGGCGGGTAATGTTGCAATCGGGGTATTGTTTGCCTCGGGGATGGCCAATATCATCTGGGTTGCCATTTACGGGTTTTACATTCCCGCTCATGTCCGGGTTGGTTTGTCCCTGCCGCAGGGTGTGACCACGGCTGGAGTCTTAATCGGTGGGTTACTGATCAATCATTGTATGCTGAAGGGAAGCGAGCGTCGCGGTCTCGTCCAGTGGGGCAGGATTTCTGTGCGAGGAATGGTAGCGTTGTTCGGGGTTGCAGCGACGTTTTCCTGGGTGATGGGATTGATGGGATACATTCGTTCAGCCGGGCGGTTGGGCTGGCACGTGCATGAAGTGATGGCAGATCTTTCCCCTTGGTCATTCACGCCCCAGATGATGTTTGCCGCCAAAATAGTGACCGTGAATATGGCGGTATTCTGGGCCTCGGTGTTTTGCATGTTCTGGTTGTCCACGAGAGAGAGCGTGTTCGCGGTGGAGGACGATCGGCCAACCACACCTGATAGTGTGTCGTTTGCACGAGTGTTTTCTCGAGAGGAGTCGGCGTGAGCGAGAGACACTGCGGGTTCCGCAACGGGGTCATGGTCCTAATGGTGCTCATCGTGTCTTTGATCGGTGCCCCGGTTGTCTTGAGCGGGACGATACTCGAAGATTTTCGCAATCCTGATGAGGATGGCTTTCCTCGCGAATGGGAAGGGTCACGGAGCACGGTGACCGCGAAAGAGGCGTATGCCATTCATCGCGAAGGCGATACCATGTTTCTGAGAGGGACGAGGGCGAATCAGCGGGTCTATACCAGGCATATTGAGTGGAATCCCAAAACTCATCCTGTGTTGCGGTGGCGGTGGCGTCTACAATCGGTCCCGGAGAACGCTGATTTTCTTGTAGCGCTCTTTGCGAACCTGGATACAGATTTGCTGTTTATTCCGGTGTCGACCAAATACGTCTGGAGTGATCTGAAACGCAAAGGATCGGTCACAGATGGCGGATTATTTGGTGCGGCGGAGATCGTGGTTCGTTCGGGCCGACAACCGTTGGGGGTCTGGGTCGAGGAAGAAGTCAATGCCTACGAGGACTTTCAGAAAATTCATCGTCATGACCCGGCGTCCCGGGCATGGGGTATTTCTCTGCAAAGTGGTCCTGGCGTGGAGGTGGATTTTGGGACCATTGAAGTCAGTGCGGAATGACGTATGGCCAGTGGCCGTTGACGAAGGAGTCTGCCATGTCTAAATCAGGTGTGCTGGACGTGGGGCTGGGCGTCGTCGTCATGGGGACGGTGGGGGCGCTCATTGGCATTCTTCTCGGTGGTGCCATACTCTATATTGCAACCGGGCTGGGATGTCTCTTGGGTTTGGGGATCGGGCTACTTGGGGGCCGCCGGTTTTTTGTCGGAATTTTTATTGGAACGATTGGAGGTGGGGCATTGGCCTGGGCGGTGTCAGGTTCTGGCAATATCACGGTAGGGG
>RKSG01000182.1 GCA_007570995.1 Nitrospirales bacterium | reverse complement strand
CTGACAATGTGGACAGGCCAGGACGTGCTTGACGCCACAGGCGGAACATGGCTGAGCGGGACACTCGGGTGTCGAGTCCGACGCGTGTGCATGGATTCTCGAACGGTACGCAAGGGGGATGTGTTTGTTGCCATGAAGGGCGAGCGGTGCGACGGCCATCATTTTGTCGATGAGGTGGTCACCCGTGGTGCCAGGGGGGTGGTGGTTGAAGCGACGTCCCGGCGGGCGGCGGTCTTCTCCCCCTCCGTCATTCCTGCGCACGCAGGAATCCCGGCGCGCCGTGGTGCCCGCCATGCCGAACCGTTCGTCATTACGGTGAACGATACGGTGCGAGCCTATCAGGACCTGGCAGCCTTTCATCGTGCACGTGTTGATATTCCGGTGATTGCGGTGACGGGAAGTAACGGGAAAACCACCACCAAAGAGATGGTCGCGCACGTCCTCGCGCAACGGTGGCGTGTCCTGAAAACGGTCGGCAATGCGAACAATCGCATCGGGTTGCCGCGCACGGTGTTGGGGTTGACCGCATCCCATCAACTGGCGGTGCTGGAATTCGGGGTGGATCGGGAAGGCCAGACCACACGGCTGGCGGAGATTGCCCGGCCGACCATCGGGGTCATTACCAACGTCGGCGCGGATCATCTGGAATCTTTTGGAAGCGTCGACGGCTCCGCCCGTGCGAAGGCCGAACTGCTGACCCGGCTTCCCCGTGACGGCGCGGTGATGCTGAACGCCGATGACCCGTATTACAGATTGTTCCGTCGCCGTGCCCGCTGTGCGGTGGTGTCGTTTGGATTCGGCCGTCGAGCGGATATCCGGGGGAGTGACATGCAGCGGCGGGGCACGCGAACGGAATTCTGTCTCCATATGGCCGGACGTCCGCGAACGCATCGCATGGTGCTCCGCGTGCATGGAACCCATAATGTGTTGAATGCGTTGGCCGCGATTGCCGTGGGGCAGACGTTGGGGCTGTCGGTTGCCGCCACGGCTGTCGGCTTGAGTCGGTTTCGGCCGACGGCCATGCGGTCGCAGGTGTTGTCGCGACAGGGCCTCACCGTGATTCATGATTGCTATAACGCCAATCCGGATTCGATGAGGGCGGCTGTGACGCTGTTACAGGAGATTGGTGAGGGGAAACGGACCATCGCGGTGCTGGGGGACATGCTGGAACTGGGGACGGATTCGCCGACATGCCATGAGGCTGTGGGCGCGTTTCTCGCCGACAGCCGGATTGCCTGTTTGATTGCGTGTGGGCAGTTCGGCGCGGCGCTGGCGCACGGGGCTGCCTCACGGGGCATGCCTCCGTCACGGATTGTTGTCACACCCCATGTTGGCGGGGCAACACGGGTTCTCAATCGTCTGGCGCAACCAGGCGATGTCGTCTTGCTCAAGGCATCCAGGGGCGTGGGGCTGGAACGGGTGCTGGACGGGCTTGCACTGCAGCGCCGGCCCACACACCAGTAAGGGACAGGACACGGCCAATGTTGTTTTTGTGGCTTTACCCACTGCACACGGAGATCGCACTCTTTCACGTCTTTCGGTATTTGAGTTTTCGCGTCATTTACGCGGCACTGACGGCGTTTCTGCTCACGTTTTTCCTGGCACCGCCCATGATTAAAAAATTGCAGGATCTGTGTCTGGGGCAATGGATCCGCGAAGAAGGCCCCAGCCACCATGTGGCCAAACACGGCACCCCCACCATGGGCGGCATTCTCATTCTGTTCGCCGTGGTGCTGTCGACGCTGCTGTGGGCGGACGTGCTGAATCTCTATGTGTGGCTTGTCATCCTGTCTCTCCTCGGGTTTGGACTGATCGGGTTTGCCGATGATTACATGAAAATTGTGCGGCGCCGCTCACAGGGCCTGACCATTTTCCAGAAACTGGTGGCGCAAAGCAGCATTGCCCTGGGAATCGGTCTGGTGTTTTACATGTCTGCCGGATATTCGACGGAACTCAGCGTGCCGTTTTTCAAGACCTTCACGCCGGACCTTGGGCCGTTCTACATTCCGTTTATCGTCTTGGTGATCGTTGGCTGTTCCAACGCCGTGAATTTGACAGACGGGCTGGATGGGTTGGCGACCGGTCCCATCATCGTGGCGTCCGTGGCCTATGCCGCCGTGGCTTATGCGGCCGGGAACAAGGTGGTGGCGGACTATTTACTGCTTCCCTACATTGAAGGCTCCGGGGAACTGGCCGTGCTGATGGCGGCGGTCTTCGGGGCGAGTCTCGGGTTTCTGTGGTTCAACGCCTATCCGGCATCGGTGTTCATGGGGGATGTCGGGTCGTTACCTCTTGGCGCGGCACTGGGCACGGTCGCGGTGGTCAGTAAACAGGAGTTGTTGCTGATCCTGGTTGGCGGCGTGTTTGTCATGGAGGCGGTCTCCGTCATCTTTCAGGTGCTGTTGTTTAAGTCGCGCGGGAAACGGGTTTTTTTGATGGCGCCGATTCATCACCATTTCGAGATGAAGGGATGGGAGGAACCCAAGGTCGTGGTTCGATTATGGATCGTGGCCGTTCTGCTCATGCTCGTGAGTCTGAGTACCTTGAAACTTCGTTAATCGTCACCCGATGCCGATGACCGTGGAGAACATGACGCAACAGGCATCTCAGGCATGCCCCTGGCGCCCCGGGCGACCAGGGGCGAGCGGGAGTCCCCGTGACCGGCATGCCCCTGGCGCCCCGGGCGACCAGGGGCTGGCCCGACTTCCCGGGCAGGCCGTGGCCGTGGTCGGGGCGGGACGAAGCGGGCTGGCCGTCACACGGTTGCTGGTCGCGCTGGGTGCCCGGGTGTCGTTGGTGGATCACCGGCCTGAAACGGAATGGGCCGCGACGGTGCCCGCGTCGCACCCGTTGGCCCCCTGTTCTCCCCCCTCCATTTCCGGGGCGCCAGGGGCATGCATTGGCCTGTTTGGTGGCGAGCGATTTGCGCGGGGCCTGGAGGCTGTTGACCTGGTGGTCGTGAGTCCAGGTGTGCCCTCGGATCTGGAGGCGTTGGATGGTGTGCGCCAACGGGGTGTCCCCGTTGTCGGAGAGGTCGAAGTGGCCTCATGGTTGTTTTCGATCCCTGTCATCGGCGTGACCGGAACGAATGGCAAGAGTACCGTGGTGTCGCTTCTGGGCGGTCTCTTCCGTGAATGCGGACGTACGCCGTTTGTCGGCGGTAACCTTGGGCCACCACTCGCGGAGGCCGCGCTGACCATTCACCAGCATGCACGCGCGGGCCGGACGACGGCACCCCCGCTGCAGGCCATCGTCGCGGAGTTATCGAGTTTTCAACTGGAAACCATTGACCGGTTTCGCCCACACATCGCGGTGTTGCTCAACATCACCCCCGATCATCTGGATCGCTATCCGGATTTTGCGGCCTATGCGAGGGCCAAGTTCAGGATTTTTCGCAATCAGACGTCAGAGGATTTCGCCCTGCTGAATGCCGATGATCCGCATCTCCGCACGGGCCGGCCGTCGCTCCGCGGTCGTCTCGTGGAATGGAGTCTGACGCGGGAGGTGCCCGCCGGCGTGTGGGTGGACGGAGATACGATCATGACACGATGGAACGGGCCACCGGAGGCACTGATGCCGGTGACCGATTTCGCCCTCGCGGGACGTCACAACCTGTCTAATGTCCTCGCCGCCGTCGCAGTGGGCATGGTCAGTGGCTGTTCTCGTGCGGGCATGAGACGGGCCGTGCAGGCGTTTCGCGGGTTGGCGCATGCGTGTGAGGTGGTGTGTGAGCGGCGGGGCGTGACGTTTATCGATGATTCCAAGGGGACCAACGTGGATGCCACGCTCCATGCGCTCAACAGTCTCCAGCGACCCGTCGTCATCATTCTGGGCGGACGGGCGAAGGGGCCGAGTGAGTTCCATCGTTTGCGGGAGCCGCTCACGCGGAACGCCGTGCATTGTATCGTGTTGGGCGAATCGGCGGCGACGATTGCCCGGGCTGTCGCCGGCGCGGGAGCCGTCAGCCACGTCTCGTCCCTGGCCGAGGGGGTGAAGCTGGCTGCGACCATTGCCGCACCGGGGGACGCCGTGTTGTTGTCTCCGGCCTGTGCCAGCTTCGACATGTTTCGCGACTATCGCGATCGGGGTCAACAGTTTCAGGAGCTTGTGAAGGCTCTGCCTCACGCATGAGATGCAGACACGATGGGACGTGTTCGAAATCACACCTTGCCATTTCCCTCGGGGGCGTCGGGATGGGACACCGGCACCGAATGCCGACAGGTCGGTCCCGTGGATCGGACGATCCTGATCGTGACCTATATCCTGGCCGCTATTGGGCTGATTATCGTGTTCAGTGCCAGTGGTGTGATGGCGGAGACCCGTTACGGAGATTCGATGTTTTTTCTGAAACGTCAGGGTCTGTGGCTGCTGTTGGGCATGGTGGCCCTGCACGTGGTCTCCCGGTGGGATTACGACAGATGGAGAACGCTGACCCCCCCGGTGGTGGGACTCGTCCTGGTGCTGCTGATCCTGGTGCTGATCCCCATGCTGGGCACGCAAGTGAACGGGGCGCGTCGCTGGTTTCGCATGGCCTGGGTATCCGTGCAGCCGGGCGAGCTGGCCAAATTATCCGTCGTGTTGTACCTGGCATCGTTTCTCGTCAGGAAAGAACAGGACATCGCCTGTTTCGGTCGGGGGGTGTTGCCGCCCGTCCTGGTCGTCGGGGTGTTGGCCGGCCTGGTGTTGCTGGAACCCGATATGGGGACGTCGGTGGTGATGACCATCCTCCTGCTGGGCATGCTGTTTGTCGGCGGTGCACGGCTTCCGTATCTCGCTGGTCTGGCGGGAGGGCTGCTCGGCCTGGTGTATCTGCTGATTATGCAATCCGATTATCGTCGTCGCCGGTTATTGAATTTTCTGGATCCCTGGCAGGATCCGACCGATTCCGGATTCCAGCTCACGCAATCGTTTGTGGCGTTGGGGAACGGCGGGTTCTTCGGTGTGGGATTGGGCCAGGGGCGGCAGAAACTGTTTTTTCTTCCCGAAGCCCATTCGGATTTTGTCCTGGCACTGGTGGGGGAAGAACTCGGGTTTGCCGGCACGGGATTGCTGATTGGCCTGTTCGTCGTGCTGATTGTCAGGGGTTTTCACGTGGCGGGCCGGGCGCCCGATGCCTTCGGACGCCATCTGGCATTCGGCGTGACGTTGCTGGTGGGTGTGCAGGTGGTCATCAACATGGGAGTGGTGTCTGGTGTGTTGCCGACGAAAGGGCTGACGCTGCCATTGGTGAGTTACGGCGGGTCTTCGTTGATTGTCACCCTGGTGGCCCTTGGCATCTTACTGAGTGTGTCGCGATCGGTACCCGCGGGCCGGGCCGCGTCGTCGGGTTGAACGGGATGAATGTGGTGATTGTTGCAGGTGGGACAGGAGGACATGTGTACCCGGCCATTGCTCTGGCCGAGGCGTTGTGTCGCCGTGCCCCCGGGACGTCCGTGACCATCGTGGGTACGGGGCGTGCGCTTGAACACATCATGATGGCGGAGATGCCATGGAAGCATGCGACCTTGCGGGTACGGGGGGTGGTGGGTCGTGGCTTCCGGGCCGCCGTCTCGGCACTGCTGGCCCTGCCCGTGGCGGTGTGGCAATCCATCCGTGTGTTACGCGCCGCGAAGGCTGATCTGGTCATTGGAACCGGTGCCTATACGAGTCCGCCGGTGGTGGTCGCGGCGTCCATGCTGGGTGTGCCACGAGTCATCGTGGAAGTGAACGCGATCCCGGGGATTGCCAATCGGGTGATTGGCCCCCTGGCTCATCGGGTGTTTGTCTCGTATGAACAGGCCGCCGGCTGTTTTCGTGCCGATCGGGTCGTGGTGGCCGGGACACCCTTGCGCGATGCCTTTGTCGCGTCTCCTCCCGCTGTTGGATCTGGCCGCATTGAGACGATCCTGGTCTGTGGAGGCAGTCAGGGCGCCCAGGCCGTGAACTCCGCCATCATCGAAGCTGTGCAGGCATCGTCCATGATTCGGGAGCGCGTCACCATCATTCATCAGACCGGGCTGCATGACCTTGATCGTGTGGCCCGGGGCTATCGTCACGTGGAGGTCGCTGCAGAAGTGGTGCCGTTTATCACGGATATGGCGCAGACGCTTCGCCGGGCGGACCTGGTGATTGCCAGATGCGGGGCGTTGACCCTGGCCGAAATTGCGGCCTGTGCCAAACCGTCCATCCTGATTCCGTTCCCGCAGGCTACGCACAATCATCAGGAATTGAACGCGCGGGTGGTGGAGCGGGCAGGCGGCGGCATCGTCATGTTGCAGGCCGAGCTGACCGGCGTGCGGCTGGCACAGGCCATCGAGGAATTATTGTGCCACCCGGAGCGCGTGCGGCATATGGCCGAACAGAGTGGGCGTTTGCGTAAAACCGATTCGGCAGGGGCCATCGTCGATGAGTGTTATCGGTTGCTGGGGACACGTTCGCCCTGAGGTTCACAAAAGCCCCCCCTCCGTCCCCTGGTCGCACGGAGTGCCTGGGGCATGCATTCCCGCCGTGAGTTGAGCGGGAATCCAGGGGGGCGGTGACGTGTCATGTTTAGAAAAATTCAGCGTATTCATCTTGTGGGAATCGGTGGGAGTGGGATGAGCGGGATTGCCGAGGTGTTGATCACGCTGGGGTATCAGGTCACGGGCTCCGATGCGGTCCCGTCTGAGAATACCCGTCGTCTGGAAACGCTGGGCGGAAGGATTTTTATCGGACACGATGCCGCCCACGTGGACGGTGCGCAGGTCGTGGTGATCTCCTCGGCTGTCCCGGCGTCGAACCCCGAAGTCGTGGCAGCGCGCCAGCGCGTGATTCCGGTCATTCCTCGCGCCGAAATGCTGGCCGAACTCATGCGGCTCAAGCTCGGCGTGGCGATTGCCGGTGCCCACGGCAAAACCACCACCACGTCGCTGGTCGCGACCATGCTGGCGCATGCCGGTCTCGACCCGACGTTCGTGGTTGGCGGGCGGGTCGATGCCATGGGCACCCACGCCAGGCTGGGACGAAGCGATCTGCTCGTTGCCGAGGCCGATGAGAGTGACGGGTCGTTCCTTCGGTTGTCTCCCGCGATCGTCGTGGTGACCAACATTGATCGGGAACATCTTGAGCACTATGGATCCCTGGATCGGCTTCTGGAGGCTTTTTTGGAATTTGTGAATAAAATTCCCTTTTACGGGGTCGCCATCCTGTGCGGGGATGATCCCCATCTGCGCGGGCTGTTGCCTCACCTGCGAAAACGCTGGGTGACCTACGGACGCCAGGAGTCCTCTGAGACGCCCCGGCCCGACCTGCATGCGACGGATATTGCCCTTGACGGATGGAGGACGAACTTTCACGTCCACGTTCGCGGACAGTCCCTGGGGGGCTTTCAACTCAATATCCCGGGTCTCCACAATGTCTCCAATGCCCTGGCCGCGATCGGGGTTGGCCTGGAGCTCGACGTCCCGCTGGATTTGATTCGCAGCGGCGTGGCGGCGTTTTCCGGCGTGGACCGACGATTCCATCTTCGCGGGGAACGGGGCGGCGTCGTCGTCGTGGACGATTACGGTCATCATCCCACGGAAATCCGTTGCACGCTCAGGACGGCGAAGGCGGTCTGGCCGGGACGGCTGGTGGCGGTCTTTCAGCCTCACCGGTACAGCCGGACAAGCCATCTGCTGGATGACTTTGCTCATGCCTTTGCGCAGGCGGATGTCGTGTATGTGATGCCGGTGTACGCGGCGGGGGAAGAGGCCATCGAAGGGGTGTCGGGCGCGATCCTGGCTGAACACATTCGTGCAACGGGGCATCCGGCGGTCCATGCCGTGGAACAGACGGATGTCCTGATCGACCACTTGTTGCGGGAACGACAACCAGGGGATGTGGTCATCACACTGGGTGCCGGGGACATCTGGAAGGCGGGCCTGCGAATGCTGGAGTCGTTGTGAGTGTGATCACCCACCCATGGTCACAGTCCCCTCTCCGTCCCCTGGTTGCACGGGGAGCCAGGAGCATGCATTCCCGCAGTGAGTTGAGCGGGAATCCAGGGGGCGCGCCAGGGGCATGCCTGCACGGGGGCGCCCGGGGAGTGGACGATACGCCGGCCATGGTGAGACGGCACGATTTGACAGTGGCCCTCTCGGGTCTCCGTGGCGACGTCGTGTTTGATGCGCCCCTGGAAGCGGTGACGTCGCTTCGCATCGGTGGCCCTGCCGACGCGCTGGTCACGCCGGCGGATGTGCGTGATGTGTGTCGGATTGTTCGTCAGGCCCGTACGGCTCACGTGCCGGTCATGGTGCTGGGTGGAACGAACCTGTTGGTGAAAGACGGTGGGGTGCGGGGGGTGGTCCTGATCCTGTCCAACCTGGTTGCCATGACGCGAGAGGAAGACGCGCGCGTCTTTGCGGAAGCTGGTGTGCGGATGCCCGTGCTGATGGGGTTTGCTGCGCATCACGCTCTGTCGGGACTCGAATGGGCCGCCGGCATTCCCGGGACCGTTGGCGGGGCCGTGGTGATGAATGCCGGGACCAGACTGGGAGAAATGCGCCACTGTCTTGAAGCCGTTCGCATGGTGAATCCCCAGGGGCAGGTCCGGACTCATGCCGCCGCCGACCTGGCCTTTGCGTATCGTCACGTCAGTCTTCCCGACGGGGTTGTGGTGGGGGCGTGGTTGCAGCTCGCCCGGGCCTCCCGTTCGCACATTGAGGCGAGTGCCAGGTCCTATTTGCAGTACCGAAAACACTCGCAACCGTTATCGCAACCAAATGCCGGGTCGGTTTTCAAAAATCCGCCGCAGACAACGGCCGGGCGGTTGATTGAAGAAGCCGGACTCAAAGGCGCCCGCGTGGGGGATGCGCAAGTGTCCACCAGGCATGCCAATTTTCTGGTGAATCTCGGTCGGGCGCGCGCCTCGGACATGTTGCAGCTCATCGCCAACATCCAACGGGCCGTCTTTCGTCGAACGGGCATGATGCTGGAACTGGAATGGAAAGTGGTGGGTGAAGGCGACGACGTCGACCCACATCCGCACGGGACACGGTGACAATCGGATGCCGCTCACATCAGCGTCCATCGGCATTCTCATGGGAGGGCAGTCCGCCGAGCGGACGATTTCCTTACACACCGGCCAAGCGGTCCATGCGGCGTTGATCCGCAAAGGGTATCGCGCCACGCGCATTGATGTGAACGCCTCGTTACCGTTCACGTTACGGGCACGCAAAGTCCAGCTGGCTTTCCTGGCCCTGCATGGCCGGGGGGGGGAGGATGGGACGGTCCAGGGGATGCTGGAGGTGATGCGGATTCCTTATACGGGTTCTGATGTGCGGGCCAGCGCGATGGGTATGAATAAACCGGTGACCAGGGCGTTTGTGCAGATGCATCGCGTCCCGGTGGCGCCCGGGGTCGTGATCCGGCGTGCCCGGCAGATGATCATGCCGACGCACCTGTCGTGGCCGTTAGTGGTCAAACCCGCGAATGAGGGTTCCACGGTGGGCGTGACGATTGTGCATAAACCCTCGCAGTGGAAGAAGGCCCTCGCGCGGGTCTTTGAACACGATCATGAAGTGCTCGTGGAGTCGTTTATCGAAGGTCGTGAGATTGCCGTGTCCGTGCTGGATGGAGCGACCCTGCCACCGGTCGAAATTGTTGCCCCGGACGGGTTGTACGATTACGCAGCCAAGTATGAACAGGTCGGGACGCGGTATCTCTGTCCGGCACCGCTGACGACGGGACAGGAACAACGGGTTCGGGCACTGGCCGGGCGGTCTTATCAGGCGATGGGCTGTGCCGGCGCGGCCAGAATTGATTTTCGTCTCACGCAGCGCGGGCGTCCGGTGTTTCTGGAAATCAATACGACGCCAGGCATGACCCGACGAAGCCTGCTCCCCATGTCCGCGATGCAGGCCGGTCTTGATTACGATGCCCTGATAGAACGCATTCTGCAATCCGCGATTGAACGGCAATGGCGTTGGGGGGGCGGTCAGTGAGGCGACGATCATGACGAGTGGCGGAATCCGATCACACATGCCCCTGGCGCCCCGGGCGACCAGGGGTCGGCGGACGTCGGCGTCGTCTGTGTGTCGGCGATGGCTCCTGCGCGGTGTGCTGTCCGGTCTGCTGGTGGCGCTGTGTCTGGTGGGCTATGAGTGGGTGCCGTCAGCCGTGGCGGGGTTGATGACGGTGCAGCATGTGTCCATTACCGGGGCCACGCGACTGGATCGCCGGGATATTCTTGCGTTGCTGGATTTGCCCGGAGCGAGCTCGTTGCTGTGGCTGGACCGGGCTCAGCTCGCCCGGCAGGTGGAAGCGCATCCCTGGGTGGCGTCCGCGTCGGTGGGGCGGGCACTGCCTCATACCCTGTCGGTGGTGGTGGTGGAACGTCAGCCTGCCGCATGGGTGCGCCATGCAAACCGTCTCCCCCTCCGTCCCCCCTGGTCAAACCCAGGGGCAGGCCTGGTCGCACGGGGCGCCAGGGGCATGCATTCCCGCCGTGAGTTGAGCGGGAATGCAGGGGGGGGCGACGGGGCGGTGCTGGTGGACAAGGACGGTGTCGTGCTGCTTCCTGCACTGGACGTGCCAGCAGGAGACTTGCCCACGCTCGTCGGGCTTGCTGCGGCACCCCTGCTGGAGGGAGACCCCGCGACGCGCGAACGAATCCGGAGAGGGCTCGACTTTGCCGAATGCCTGCGCCATCGCTTCGGACGCCCCGTGACCGTTGATCTGGGCGATGCCCGGTTCCTGTCCGGTCACACCGACTCGCATGTGTTCCTCGTGAATGATGAGTTCCAGGATGCGTGGCAGCAGTATCTCGGTCTGGAATCCGTTCTCCAGGAGGGACGTGATCAGAGACCGTATGAGGTTGATCTGCGGTTTGCCGGGAAACTGATTGTCCGACCCCTGGTCAACGCCCCCCTTCCGTCCCCCCTGGTCAAACCCAGGGGCAGGCCTGGTCGCACGGGGCGCCAGGGCCATGCCTTCCCGCCGTGAGGTGAGCGGGAATGCAGGGGGGTGCCAAGAGCATGCAGAAAGGGTAACCCAACGCTATGCCTAAAAATGAGCATATTATCGTCGGGCTTGACATTGGCACGACCAAAATTTGCGCCATCGTGGCCGAGGTGACGCCGGAACGGGGCGTCGACATCATCGGCGTTGGCTCGAGTCTCTCGCGAGGTCTCCGCAAAGGGGTCATCATCAATATTGAAAGCACGGTCGAGTCGATTAAAAAAGCCGTGGAAGAAGCCGAGGTGATGGCGGGGGTGCAGATTAACTCCGTCTACATTGGCATCGCCGGCGAGCATATTTCCAGTGAAACCGCCAAAGGCGTGGTGGCACTCAAGCGCGATGAGGTGCTTCGAACCGATGTCGTGCGCGCCATTGAGACGGCACGGTCGGCGGCCGTGGTGTCGCCTGACCGCCATGTGTTTCATGTGCTGCCACGGGAATTTATCGTGGATCATCAGGAAGGCATTCGTGAACCTGTCGGCATATCCGGCTCCCGGCTGGAGGTGGAGGTGCATATCGTGACCGGGGCGACGACCTCGGCGAAGAATCTCAAGAAATGCGTGAATCGGGCCGGGCTTGACGTGGTGGCGATTATCCTGCAGCCGCTGGCGTCCAGTGAAGCGGTCCTCACAGAAGAGGAAAAAGAGTTGGGGGTGGCCATGGTGGATCTCGGCGGGGGGACGTCGGATCTGGCCATTTTTTCCGAGGGCACGATCTGTCACTCCGCCGTGTTGCCGGTGGGCGGGCAGCACATTACGACCGATCTGCAAATCGGGTTGCGGACCTCGCTCGCGGATGCCGAACGCATCAAAATTGATCATGGGGTGGCGCTCGTCGCGATGGTCAAGGAGACGGAGATGGTCGAAGTCCCGAGCGTCGGCGGCCGTCCACCGCACATGGTCGGGAAACGGGAGATTGCCGAGATTGTCCAACCGCGTGTGGAGGAAATGTTTGAACTGGTGATGCGGGAAATTCGTCGGTCGGGCTATGAGGGCAAACTGGCCGCGGGGGTGGTCATCACCGGCGGCACGTCCATGCTTCCAGGGATGCCGGATGGAGCCGAACGCGTGCTGAATTTGCCGGGGAGACGCGGCATGCCGGCCGGCGTGGTCGGCTTGCGGGACATTGTCAGCGGCCCGGGATACTCCACAGGTGTCGGGCTTATTTTACACGCGTGTCGCATGGGTCAGGGGGGGGAGACCGTTGGTGCGGGACGGAAAAACGGGAATGGGATGGGACTGTTGGGTCGCATGAAAAGTCGCATCCTCAACTTTTTTTAAGGGGACCGGGACGAAGACGGTCCATCCACGGTCACCACCACAGGCGGTGCCCTCGCGTATCACGTATGAGGAAGGTCGGAGCGCACCGCCACAGCCCGCGTGGGAACGCGGGTGGCAGGCGGGCTGATTTTATCGAAAGGAGGAATCGCATGTTAGCACTTCAACAGGACGAGATTTCCCCGATTCGGATTAAGGTGATTGGAATCGGAGGAGCCGGATGTAACGCGGTTGAGACCATGATGGCCGCGAAGCTCGTGGGCGTTGATTTTGTCGTTGCGAATACTGACCTGCAGTCGCTGGCCACATCATCCGCCACGCACAGGATTCAGTTGGGTCCGGAACGCACGAAAGGACTCGGAGCGGGCGCGAGACCCGAAATCGGCAAGGAGGCCGCGGTGGAAAGCGAGGGCGAACTCCGCGAGGCCCTGCAAGGTGTAGATATGGTGTTTGTCACCGCGGGCATGGGCGGTGGAACCGGGACAGGCGGCGCGCCCGTTGTGGCGAGTCTGGCCAGGGAATGTGGCATCCTGACGGTGGGTGTGGTGACGAAACCCTTTCAGTATGAAGGCCACCGACGCATGGACCATGCCGAGGAAGGCTTGCGCGAACTCCGACGACATGTGGATTCGTTGATCGTCATTCCCAATCAGAAGCTGTTGGGCTTCGTCGAGAAGTCCACGCCCCTGCTGGAGGCGTTCAAAGTGGCCGATGACATTCTGCGGCAGGCCATTAAAGGCATCAGCGATGTCATCACCACGTCAGGCGTGGTGAACGTGGACTTTGCCGATGTGCGAACCATTATGTGTTACACGGGGAGAGCGGTGATGGGCATGGGCATGGCCAAAGGGGCCAACCGTGCCAGGGAAGCCGCCCAGCAGGCGATGGCCAGCCCGCTTCTGGAGGAAGGGGGCATCGAAGGAGGCAAGGGGCTGTTGCTGAATATCACCGGCGGACCGAACCTGACGTTGCATGAGGTCGACGAGGCGTCAACCATTGCGGAAGAAGCCGCGGACGATCAAGCCAACATTATCGTCGGACAGGTGATTGACCAGACCTTGACGGACGAAGTGATTGTGACGGTGATTGCAACCGGGTTTGACCAGCCAAAGGAGCCGGGATCCACATTGCGGGCGAAGATTAAACCATTCGGTCACCGGGTGAGTCAGGATCGTAACGGGATCAGTGCGCCACGCCCCCCCCAGCCGGTTCTGACCACGGTCGACCTGGATCGCCCGGCATTTGAACGACGAGGGAAAGCGAACGGGACGGCGGTCGAACGCGGGAATGTGTTGATGGATGCGGACTGGGACGTTCCCACGTTTCTGCGAAGGAAGGGGACGTGACGGATCCCACCGCCCGTCATGCCCCTGGTCGCTCGGGGCGCCAGGGGCAGGCCCCTGGTCAAACCCAGGGGCAGGCGTATGCGACAGCCGATGTGGCGCGTTCTGTGAAGACGATACGTTCGCTCACGAGTGCGTCGTTTGGGAAGAGCACCCGCAACATGGTGCATTTCTTCGGGACACGTCATGGCCCATCGTACGGGGGAGGACGGGAGGAGCGGGGAACGGTGCAGACCGCGGAACCCGACGACCCAGTGGTCGTCTCTGTTCGACAGGTCCATGGCACGGATGTGCTGGTCCTTGATCGCCCGCTGAGTGCAGGCGAACAGTTCCTTGATGGCTGGGACGCCATCATCACCAATCAGGTCGGGATGTTGGTCACCATTCGTACGGCGGACTGTGTGCCGGTGCTGGTCGCGGATGTCGCGCACAGGCTGGTCGGCGCGGTGCATGCCGGCTGGCGCGGGGCGGTGCGGGGTATTGTGGCGAAGAGCCTCCGGGCCATGGTTGAACGGTTTGGAGCCGATTTCGCCTCGCTTCAGGTGGCGATGGGGCCGTCGGTAGGCCCGTGTTGTTATGAGGTTGATACGCCGGTGCTGGAGCAGCTGCCCACGGATTTGCCTGATGCCTCGACGATCCTCACACGTACCAGCCCCCGGACCGGCCGGTTGGATTTGAAAGCCTTGATTCGGCAGCAGGCCCTGTCTCTCGGTCTCGCCGACGACCGGATTCACAGCGTGGACCTGTGTACCATGTGCCGGTCGGATCTGTTGTTCTCCTATCGACGGGACGGGAACGTGCACGGGACCATGGTCAACGGTATTATGTTGACCTGAGGACATGGCCGGCTTTTCTGTGCCGGAGTGTGCCTGTGGCCAGGGGATGTTGCTGTTGGATGATTTCCCGACGAAGATCCGGATGGTGCGGGACCGCATCCGTCGTGCCGCCGAACGCGTGGGGCGGGACCCGGGTGCTGTGCGCCTCGTGGCGGCGACCAAAGGCGTTGAGGCCCCACGGGTACTCGATGCTGTCCACGCGGGCCTGACCATTTGTGGAGAGAACCGATGGCAGGAAGCTCAGGCCAAGATGGACGCGGTGGGCCGTCATACCCCTGGTCAAAAGCCCTCCCCTCCGTCCCCCCTGGTCAAACCCAGGGGCAGGCCTGGTCGCACGGGGCGCCAGGGGCATGCAGGCGTGGAGTGGCATTTTATCGGACGGCTCCAGCGACGAAAACTCAGGTGGCTGGTGGGGCAGTTCGAATTAATTCATTCCGTGGAATCATTCGAACAGGCTGAGGAGATTCAACGTCGCGCGCGGGAACGTGACATGATCCAGGCCATTCTGCTTGAAGTGAACGTCGGCGGGGAAGATTCCAAAGGAGGGTTCCACCCCGACGAATGCCAGGAAGTCGCGTGGGCGATGGACCCGTTCTCGCATGTTTCCGTGCGGGGGCTCATGACGCTGCCGCCATGGCATCCGGATCC
The DNA here is from genome assembly GCA_007570995.1 of Nitrospirales bacterium. GTDB lineage: Bacteria > Nitrospirota > Nitrospiria > Nitrospirales > UBA8639 > Bin75. The sequence continues at coordinate 30,544 of RKSG01000182.1, read as the reverse complement.
CGAACACATTCGGCCGTATTTTCAACGGCTCAAGCGTCTGGCTGACCGCATCGCGACCATGCCACTGGAACAGGTTCGCATGGACGAGCTTTCCATGGGCATGTCGCATGATTGTGAGATTGCCGTGGAGGAAGGCGCGACGCTGGTGCGAGTGGGAACCGCGATCTTTGGCGCGCGTCCGCAGCCTCCGATTGCCGGGTAAGTCATCAACGACCAGCACCGGCCTGGGACGTCGCCGGTGAAACGGGAATGCAGGGAGTGTCCTGTGGAACGGAATGAAGGACGGAAATCACCCGCGCGCGTGCTGCACGAGTCGAGGTCGCCATGTTCATAGTGGGGAACGTGTTGCTGGGCCTGGCCTTTGTCCTGGACACGGTGCTGTTCGTGTACATGTGGCTCATGATGATCCGGGTGCTGATTTCGTGGGTCAATCCTGACCCGTGGAATCCCATCGTACAGTTCCTTGCCAGAGTGACGGATCCGGTGCTGATCGTGATTCGACGGCGTGTGGGGACGTTGCAGGGCGACATTGACATCTCCCCCTTCCTGGCGATTCTGCTGATTGTGTTTTTGCAGTATGCCGTGGTGTCCACCATTCGTGAGCTGGGCATGAGGTTACAGTGACCACGGGATGCGGGAATCCTGCAGGCTTCGTCATGCGGGTGACGCCGACCACAGAGCGGGATGCGGCAGCCGTTCGCTGAGCGGCCGATGGGCTCCATTCTCCAGGCCTTCCAACACGCCGTGCGGGACAAGGTCTTTCCAGGTGCTGTGGTGCTGGTGCGCTATCGTGGGACCGTCGTTGTGCACGAAGCCGTTGGGGTTCGAGGGGAACCGCCCGACGACCAGCCCGTCCATCGGACATCGGTCTATGACCTGGCGTCGTTAACCAAACCCCTGGCGACGGCCACGGCGGTGCTGTGTCTGGTGCAGGACGGACGATTGCAGGTGGATCAGTCTGTGCAGCACTGGGTGGAAGAGTTGCGGGGAAGCCCGTTTGCTGCTGTCACGCTTCGGCATTTGCTTTCCCACAGTGCGGGGCTGCCGGCCTGGAGACCGTATTATGAATGGTTGTCTCCCGCGGGGGCACCACCGCGCGATGAAGCCGAACGTCTCCAGCGCGTACACGTGTTGTTACAGGCCATTGCGCGCGAGGCTGTCGAATATCGGCCGGGGAGTCGCAGCCTGTACAGTGACGTGGGATTTCTGGTCCTTGGCGCGATTGTCGAACGGTGTGCGGGGATGTCCCTGGCCGCCTATTGCAGACAGACGATGTATGAGCCGTTAGCTGTGTCGTCCCTGGGCTTCCCTGGTTGTGGCGATGCAGACATGGCCTGGGCGGCGGGGAAGGCGGTGGTGCCCACGGAGTGGGATGCCTGGAGAAACCGTCTGCTGTGTGGGGACGTGCATGATGAAAATGCCGCGGCGCTGGGAGGCATTGCCGGCCATGCCGGGTTGTTTGGCACGGCCCATGCTGTGAGCCGGCTGTCAGCCGTCTGGCTCCAGGCGGTTCAGGGACGGGCCGGCGTGTTGAATGCCGATCTTGCGCAACATTTTACCCGACGCCAGCATGGGATTCCCCTGTCCAGTTGGGGGTTGGGGTGGGATACCCCGTCGTCTCCCTCCTCATCGGGTACGCGGTTTTCCTCACGGGCATTCGGACATGTGGGATTTACCGGCACCTCGCTCTGGGTTGATCCGTCCTGCGAACTGGAGGTGGTCATTCTGTCCAATCGTGTGCATCCCACCCGGACGAACAGGGCCATTGCGACCTTTCGTCCTCGGATTCATGACGTGATCTATCAGGAATGTGTCGGGCGGGAATCTGTCGGGGGATGATGCGACGGAGGGCACCGGTGGCGCGCCATGCTGCTGTCGGCGGCCATCAGTCGGTATACTCGACCCAGGATTCTTTTTCCGCGAGATAGGCCTGTCCCTTAAAATTCACCCGCGTTCGCATGCGCGTAAAGCCCAGGAGCTTCAGTTTGCCCACCATGTCCTTGATGGCCGCACCCACCGTCTGGTGAACGCTGCTTTCCGTGACGAGAGCTTCATAGAGCATGCTGGCCACGTAGCCCCGCTTGACATGCTTGACCGGCACGATGCGGTTGAAATAGCGATCGCTGGGGTCGGTGCCTTCCAACTGGTGCTTTTCCACCACCGCGTCACGGAAGCGAAATGACAATGGTAATGTGCTCATGGGGAATTCAACCACACTGACCTGCGAATGGAGCACTCGATTATAGAGTGCTCCTTGAAGAGCAGCAACCCCCTGGTCAAAGCCCCTCCCGCCGTCCCCTGGTCGCACGGGGCACCAGGGGCATGCATTCCCGCGGCCCCCCTCCGTCCCCTGGTCAAACCCAAGGGCCGGCATTCCCGCAGTGAGTTGAGCGGGAATCCAGGGGGGGCGCCAGGGGCGTGCTTTTGTGTGGATTTACAGGCTTGTATCACATGCTAAATGCTCTCAAGGTGAGGGAGACCTGGCGCGATTTGCTTGTGACTAATCAATGATCGCATTTTTTGTGGATCACAAACGCAATGAGATTAAATATGTGTTGGTGCGCAATGCCAAAAGAGGCAACTGAGTATAATGTTTTGGTTGAAGACGAGAAATCTGCAAAGATGGCAAAGACAATTAATTAGTCATTTTCTCGATGCCCAATGATGTTATTGGCGGTAAGTATATTACTGGCAGTGTACAAACTCATGGAGTAGTTCAATTGCCAGTTCCTGATGCAAAACAGAAATGAGAATGTCCAATGCCATTCAAAAATTCCTGTGACTCAAAGGAGGGCAATAGCCGTGCTGGAAAACAATCAGGCGACTCCCGATGCCTCCCAGGAACCGGAAGTACAATCGCGACCACCAGAAACTGTGTCTCAGTATCCTGACGAACCAGATCCTGATGTGCGGGCTCCTCAAAATGTTTTCATCACAGAAGGATACACACCGCCGCCAAGGGCAATGTCTGAGAATGACGAGCCGGATCCTGATGTGCAGGCTCCTCAAAATGTTTTCATCACAGAAGGATACACACCGCCACCAAGGGCAATGTCTGAAAATGATGATCCATATCCTGATGTGCAGGCTCCTCAAAATGTTTTCATCACAGAAGGATACACACCGTCATACAGGGCAATACTTGAACAATCTGAGAAGACCCGACAGTCCCGTAAATTGGACGATTGAAACCTGGCATCACTCTCTCGTCCTGTAGAAAACGATGTCCAGCGGTTACGGGCAGAGGCACAAGCGGCCACGTCGTGCATGTCTCCTGTGGGCGGTGTTGTGTGCCAACTGAGATGATGTAGACCAGGTCGGTGGGTTGTTCCGTCCTGTTGACTTCCCCGCTTCCCGTCCTTAGGCTTGTCTCCGAAAGGACAACCAGCCACGATGCCCAAACACGGACCGCCATCAGATGTCATGGATGCCCGCTTTTCCATCGGCGGGGTGATTCCCCTCAATGTTCCTAACAGTCTCACGATTCTCCGCATTCTGTTGATCCCTGTCATCGTGGGGTTTTTGCTGTACGGGCATATTGAATATGCCCTGGTGACGTTGATCGTGGCTGCCTTGACCGATGTGCTTGACGGGAGCATTGCCCGCATGGCGAATCAGCGAACGCGCTTTGGGGCGCACCTGGATCCGCTGGCAGACAAGCTCCTGCTCATGACCACCTTTATTACGTTGACCTGGTTGGACATGGTACCAGTGTGGAGTATGCTGGTCGTTGTGAGTCGGGATGCGATTTTGCTCACCGGCGTGTTACTGGCCCGCCTGACCGATACGCCCGTTGATACCACGCCCACCGCGCTGGGCAAAGCCACGACACTGTTTCAGGTGTGCTACGGTATTCTGGTGCTGGCCTGTGTCGCCCGTGGCGTCGACACGGCCTGGTTGTTTCCCCTGCTGTCCGTGATGAGTCTGCTGACAGTTCTGTCAGGCTTGCAGTATCTTGTGCGCGGCATTAGTCATTTGCATGACTCCGAAGGGTCGTAATTGTTTCCACTCACCCCTGGTCAAAGCCCCCCTCCGTTATTCCCGCAGTGTGTTGAGCGAGAATCCAGGGGGAGGCGCCAGGGGTATGTATGGGGGGAACCATGCTTCGCGCCCGGATGGGCCAGTTACTGCTTGATGCCGGAAGTATTACCTCTGCGCAACTGGAGGAGGCCCTGGCACGGCAGCGGGAAACCAGGTGCCCACTTGGCCAGATCCTCTGCGAGCAAGGGGCCATTTCCGAAGAGTTGTTGCTGAAGTTTCTGGGCCAGCAGTATGGACTGGCCACCGTGTCTCCCCTCCCCTCCGTTGTTGATCCACAGCTGGCAGTTTGCGTGCCCCGGGCCTGGGCCGAACAACATGTCGCCGTGCCGTTGAGCCGGGTCGGTCAGCGGCTGACCGTTGCCCTGGTGGACCCGGCCAATGTGCATGCGTTGGATGAAGTGCGTTTTCGTACCGGGTTGCGGGTGGTGCCGGTGGTCGCGCTGGAGTCCGACGTCCGACAGCGCATTCAGGCACTCTATCAGGGGCAGGAGCCGCACCAACCCGACGGAGCGTCGCCACCCGTCGGCCGGGATGCAGACGTGGTGCAGGCCGATGGTGACGGGTCATGGGCCGCCGACGTGTCCTCTCGCGAGACCCACATGTCCCCTCGCGAGACCAACAGAGTGGATGAAACCTTGCAGTCTGAGGAGATGACGACCTTGCTGGAACGGGTGTCGTCGAGTCTCCGGTATGCTCGATCAGAAACCGGGGACGAGACGCTGGCCGAAGATGCGTCTCCCGTTGCCCAGTTGGTACAGACGATTCTTCAGCGTGCCGCCCACATGGGGGTGAGTGACGTGCATCTGGAACCGTATGAGCGCGTGGTGCAAGTGCGGTTTCGACTGGACGGCACACTCCATCCGATGATGACGTATTCGGTCAGCTTGCGGAACGCCGTGATCTCCCGGCTCAAAATCCTCGCGAATCTGGATATTGCCGAGCATCGTCTTCCGCAGGACGGGCGCCTGACGCTGGAGCTGACAGACAAACGGACACTGGACGTTCGCATATCGGTGTTGCCGTCCCTGCACGGGGAAAAAGCCGTGCTTCGTTTATTGAATCGTGCCGGGCAGATGGTTGAGTTACCGGCCCTGGGGTTGGATGTGACGGACACCAGCATTCTGCTTGCGGCGTTGGAACGTCCACACGGCATGTTGCTGGTGACGGGACCGACGGGGAGCGGGAAGACCACCACGCTGTACTCCGCGCTGCAGGTGTTGAATACGAAGGATGTGAACATTGTCACGGTCGAAGATCCTGTGGAATACCATTTCACCGGTATCACACAGGTTCAGGTGAAGGAAGAAATCGGTCTTGGCTTTGCGCAAGTGCTGCGGGCCTTTCTGAGGCAGGACCCGGATATTATGATGGTGGGTGAAATCCGTGATCTGGAAACCGCGCAAATTGCGGTGCGGGCTGCCTTGACCGGGCATCGGGTCCTGTCCACCCTGCACACGTATGACGCGGTTCGGGCGGTGACACGATTGCTTGAGATGGGAGTCGAACCCTTTATGGTGGCGTCGTCGGTAAGTATCATTGTGGCCCAACGTCTTGTGCGTCGCGTGTGCCCGGAGTGTCAACAGCCGGCCGATTCTCTTTCAGGCGCACAAGTGCGCGAACTGGGATTCACCGGGGACATGGTACCAACGGTCGTCCAGGTTCGGGGACGCGGCTGTGCTGCCTGTCATGGGACGGGGTATAAAGGGCGCGTGGGGCTGTTTGAGGTGTTGCCGGTGTCTGCGGCGTTTCGGTCTCTCATCCTTGAACGGGGGACGGGGGACCGGCTCAAGCAGCAGGCGTTGGCTGATGGCCTGAAAACGATTCGACGAAGCGGCCTGGATGCCATCACGCGGGGACTCACCACGATTGAAGAGGTCATGAGTGTGTCTACCGAGGATTAAATCGTGTCCTCGAATATCCCCGTGCCTGAGCCGTCGCCCCTGTGGTTCCGGGAGATGAGGGGAGCAATCGTGCTGCGATTGCTGGCCATGGCCCTCGGGAATGTCTGACCATGCCGACCTTTGTCTATCGCGGGAAGACCCGTCAGGGGAGCATACAGCAGGGAGAAGTGGATGCTGCGAACCAAAGTGCCGCGTTCCGGGTCTTGCGACAACGCGAGTTGTTTGTTACCCGCCTCCGTGAAAAACCCGAGGCCCGGGTTGCCTGGTGGTCACTCCCTGAACGGACCCGCATCCCTCAAAAAGATCTGGTGATCTTCACCTATCAACTGGAAACCACGATCAAAGCCGGTGTGCCTCTGTCACAGAGTCTCGAGATGCTGGCGACACATGTGTCTTCGTCAGCCTTCCAGAAGATCATTCGTGCTGTGAAACAGAAAGTGGAGTCCGGATCGTCTCTGTCCGGTGCGCTGCGCGGCCATCCCGAGGTGTTCACGTCCTGGTATGTCAGTATGATCGAAGCCGGCGAAGAAGGCGGGATGCTGGACAAGACACTTCACCGACTGGCCGAGCATACGGACAAGGTGTGGCGACTCAAACAACAGGTCAAGCTGGCGTTAGCCTATCCCCTGTTTGTGACGATCGTGGCCGTTCTCGTGTTCTGGGTGTTGCTCATCTGGGTGATCCCCATGTTTGGAACCATGTTTGCCGACTGGGGCGACGCCCTGCCCTGGCCGACGGCCGTGGTTCTGGAGATGAGTCAATGGATCCGGCGTCACTGGTTCGCCGTGGTGGTCAGCGCGGTTGTCCTTGGACTTGGGGCACGGTTGTGGGTGAAGACACCGTCGGGGCGATGGCTGGTGGAGCATGCTCTGTTGCGCGTGCCGGTGGTGGGCAGGCTGTGGCGCAACGTGGCCGTTGTGCATGTTACGAGAACGTTGGGGGCGTTGCTGGGGAGTGGCGTGCCGATTTTACGCGGTCTGGAAATTGCCCAACGGGTGTCCGGGTTGCTTGCCATGGAACGGGCATTGGCGGAAGCAACGGTGAGTGTGCGTGAAGGGCATACCCTGGCTGACCCGCTGGCGCGGTCCGGCATGTTTCCCGCCCTGGTGCCCAACATGGTGGCCGTTGGCGAGTCGACCGGCAGCCTCGACGAGGCGTTGGAGAAAATCGCGGACCTCTACGCACGTGAAGTGGATCGCGACATGAATGCGTTCGCCGCTCTGCTGGAGCCGCTGATTATTGTTGTGTTGGGCCTGGGCATTGGGTTTATTATCGTGGCCATGTATCTTCCGATTTTCCTGATGGGCTCTCTGTTTGAGTGATAAAGCCCCCTCGTCCCCTGGTCAACAGCCCCCCCCTCCGTCCCCTGGTCGCACGGGGCGCCAGGGGCATGCATTCCCGCAGTGAGTTGAGCGGGAATCCAGGGGGGGCTGCGCCAGGGGCATGCCTGTGTGTCCGATGGCCGTGAATGTCTCATTGAACAACATGGATCGTTCGCTACGGTTGCATCCGCCGGCCAAGATCAATCTCGTGCTGAAGATTTTTCAGCGACTTCCTAACGGGTATCATGCCCTGTGGTCGCTGATGCAAACGATTGGCGTGGTGGATGAACTAACCATTCGCGTCACGGATGCGTTTGAAGGGATTCACCTGACTTGTTCGGACAACGCCCTGGCCGCACCGGTCAGCAATGTGGTGTATCGGGCTGCCGAACTGGTGTTGCAGCAGGCTGGTGTGTCCATGGGCGTTGCGCTGAACCTGACAAAGGGCATACCGGTTGCGGCGGGCCTGGGTGGCGGAAGCAGTGACGCCGCGTCGACGATCATGGGCCTCAATCATCTGTTGGGGCTTGGTTGGACCAGCAGCGACATGGCGAAACTGGGTCAGGCCGTGGGCAGTGACGTGCCTTTTTTCCTTGAAGCCCCGACCGCGATTGTGCGGGGGTGGGGGGAACGGGTCATGCCGCACGTCCTTGAAGACGTCAGGTGGATTGTCCTGGTGAACCCTGGGTTTCCCATTGCTACCGGTGAGGCTTACAGGCGACTGGAGAGGAGCAGACGGCCCGTCTTGTCCTTGCCTGACACCCTGCTTGCGTTGGAACGTGCGTCGTCGTTGTCCTGGCACCAGCTGATCGCCTGCCTTGAGAACGATTTTGAAACAATCCTGTTCAGTGACTATCCCGTGTTGGCCAACATCAAGCGCACGTTACTGCAGGCGGGTGCCGAGGGTGCTCTGGTGTCAGGCAGTGGGGCGACCGTGTTTGGCGTGTTTCCGGATCGGCGCAGTGCGGTACGGGCCAGGGACGAGTTTGCCGGAACGCCAGGGTACCGGCTGTTGGTCGGGCCTTCTTTACAGCGTGGATGAGTCATGCATCATCCCCTGGTCAAGCTCCCCCTCCGTCCCCTGGTCGCCCGGAGCGCCAGGGCTTTCGCAGGAATGACAAAAAAGGGCAAGCCCCCCTCCGTCCCCTGGTCGCCCGGAGCGCCAGGGGCATGCATTCCCGCAGTGAGTTGAGCGGGAATCCAGGGGGGACGCCAGGGGCATGCAGGAGGACAGGGGAAGGACACGCCGTTCCGTGTTTGTGGGGCCGTACCGGTCGCGCAATCGGGTGGCGACGACGTTCAGCGTTGACAGTGATCACCCGGATGGCCTACATAGTTCCTCTGTTGACTCACCGTGTTCTTGATGACTGCACCCCTCCTTGGAAAGCCTCGTATGTCTGGCGAGCTGAAGCTGTTTACCGGAACTGCTAATCCTGTGCTTGCAGAAGAGGTGAGCACCTATTTGGGTGTGCCGTTGTCCCGGGCGACGGTCTCGACCTTCAGCGATGGCGAAACCCGGGTCAAAATCGAAGAGAATGTGCGCGGGAGAGACGTGTTTGTCATGCAGTCCTGTTGTCCTCCCGTCAATACGTCGATCATGGAACTGTTGATCATGCTGGATGCGCTGAAACGATCATCCGGCTATCGGATCACCGCCGTGATCCCGTATTTCGGCTATGCACGCCAGGATCGAAAAGATCAACCACGTGTCCCCATCAGTGCCAAGTTGATGGCTGATTTGATTACCATCGCCGGGGCGCATCGCGTGTTGACCATGGATTTGCACGCCGGACCGATTCAGGGGTTTTTTAACATACCCGTTGATCATCTCTATGCCGCCCCGGTGCTGGTTGAGTACGTCCGGAAAAGTGACATGCGGGATCTGGTCGTGGTCTCGCCTGATGCGGGCGGTGTGGAGCGCGCCCGGGCGTTTGCCCAGCGTCTGGATACCACACTGGCAATCGTGGATAAGCGTCGAGAAGGCCCCAATCAGGCCCAGGCGATGAACATTATTGGGTCCGTGAAAGGCCGGCATGTGTTATTGCTCGATGACATGATTGATACGGCGGGAACCATTGTGGAAACCGCCAAAGCCTGTATGGAGCAGGGCGCCTCCGCGGCGTCGGCCGTGTGCACCCATCCTGTGCTGTCCGGTCCCGCGATCGAGCGGATTCGGCAATCGTGCCTGACACAGGTGGTGGCCACGAATTCGATTCCCATTCGAGGTAAAGACAAGGCGTGCTCAAAAATTCGTATCCTTTCCGTCGCACCGCTCCTTGCGGAGGCCATCAGACGGATCCACGAAGAACAATCCGTCACCTCGTTATTTGATATCCCCCCTTCCTATTCTGGGCGAACACCTGTACAATGAGGGCCGTGAATGTGGAAAGCGTTGAGCCGGACAAGGTGATGTCCCGTGAGCAGGGTGGAGATGGGAATGAGCGTGGAAACGTATAGACCGATGGATGGGGGAGTGTGATGCAGTTTGTCGCTGAAGCAACAGTCAGAACGAAATCGGGTAAGGGAGCGGGCCGGCAGATCCGGAGGGCGGGACAGGTGCCCGCTGTGATGTATGGCCAGGGACAGTCTCATTTGATCCAACTTGACCCCAGAGCGATTCAGAAAATACTGGTCACGCAGGCCGGTGGGACGGGGCTGATTGCCCTGAGCATTGACGATGGTGGTCAAGTTCAGCAACGCACCGTCGTGATTCAGGACGTTCAACGGGATCCTGTGAGCGGGTTGATGATGCATGTTGATTTGCTGGAAGTGGCCATGGACAAACCGGTTCGCGTGAAAGTGCCCGTTCATGTCACAGGCGGGGTCCCGCTTGGGGTGAAGCGTGACAAGGGGGTGTTGCATCAACCCACGCGAGAGTTACATATTGAATGTTTGCCTCGTGCCATTCCGGAACATATCGAGGTGGACGCGTCGGCACTGGAAGTGAATCAGGGCATTCATGTTCGTGATCTCAATGTCGACGAGGGCATCAAGGTCCTTGACGATCTTGATGGGATGGTTGTCAATGTGACCATGCCGATTTCCGAAGCGAAGTTGTCCGCCATGCTGACATCGGAAGGTGCTCCTGCCGCGGCAGCGTCAGCAACTGCCGAGGGCGTTCCTGCCGCTGAATCAAGTGGGACCAAAAAATAACTCTTCTTGTCGGACTTGGGAATCCCGGCTGTGAGTATGCCGCGACTCGTCATAACATCGGACGAAGGGTCGTGGCGTGCGCGGCGGCTCGCTGGTCGGTCTCCCTCACACGACAGGGCTTGGTGCAACAGGGAACCGGCCTGATCCACGGTCACCCGATTGTGATTGTGTTTCCTGATACCTATATGAACGTGTCCGGCAAGGCCGTGGAGGCCGTGTGCCGGGTGCATGGCGCGCGGAGTCGCGACGTGATCGTGGTGCATGATGATCTGGATCTGCCCGTCGGGCGTCTTCGCGTAAGGTCTGGAGGGAGAAGCGGTGGCCATAATGGTGTACGGTCGGTATGCACGGCTCTGGGCACCGATGAGTTCGTTCGTCTGAAAATAGGAATCGGACGTCCCGCATCCGGTGTGGATCCCGCCGCTTTTGTGTTAGCACCCTTTACACATGCAGAACGGGACAATCTTGAACCCGTCATGGCCCGGGCGGTTGAAAGCCTGGAATGTGTGGTGTTGCATGGCGTGCAGGAGGCGATGAATCGCTACAATGGCCCCGCCCTGCTGTAGGCCATGGCAAGGGCGGTGGGGGCAGCTTGAGTTGGGGTCACACTGTGCATGGAACATGTCCCCTTCTGTTTGACAGTGTCTGTGACCCTGTGGTAGGTTCGCATACCCCGCCGACGTGCAGACTGCAAGGTGGTGAGAATGTGGGACGGATTTTCGCAGGGGTGATAAAGGATACAGCATGACAACAGTATATGAATCGATTGTGATTCTTCGGGCATCGTTGAGCGATGAGGCCAGCACCTTGGTTCTCGACAAGATGAAGGCGGTGGTCGAGCGGCATGGAGCCACTGTGTTGAAAGCCGAGAACTGGGGCAAAAAGAAACTTGCCTACGAAATGAAGCATGACCGGAGAGGCACCTACGTGCTTCTTCAGTTTGAGTCAGGGCAGGGGAACGTGGTGAGCGAGCTTGAACGTGTATGCCGGTTTGAAGACTCGGTTCTGAAGTTTCTGACCGTGAAGGTGGACAAGGGGCTCCAGGCCGTTGCGGCGGAAGAGGTTCCATCCGAAACCGTGGAGGAGGTTCCCGCGGGAAAGGCAGGGTCAGCCGATGGTGGCATTTAACAAAGTTATTCTTGTCGGAAATCTGACGCGCGACCCAGAACAGCGGTTCACCCCCAGCGGCGTGCAGGTCGCCAGTTTTGGCCTGGCGGTGAATCGCCGGTTTCGTCAGGGTGATGAGCAGAAGGAAGATGTGTGTTATGTGGATATCGTGACGTTTGACAAGCAGGCCGAACTTTGCAGCAAGTATCTGAATAAAGGCGATGGTGCCATTATTGAAGGAAGGTTGCAGCAGCGTCGATGGGAAACCGAAGACGGGCAACGCCGAAACAAACATGAAGTGGTGGCTCAAACGGTCACATTTCTCCCCAAAAGACAAAGTTTCGGTCCAGAATCTGAGCATGGTGGAATGGGAATAGATGAGGAACCTGGCAGCCATGCCTATGGAAGCAGGTCAGAGGGGTTGTAGCATCTGCCCTTAAGGGGAAAAGCACGTGGAACGGGGAAGACTTTTTCAACGACGTCGAATATGCCGGTTTTGTCACGATCCGGCTCCCTTGGATTTCAAGGATCTGAATGTATTGCGTAATTTTCTGACGGAACGAGGACGCATTATTCCCAGACGAATATCGGGGAACTGCATGCGTCATCAACGGAAGCTCACGATTGCGATCAAGCGAGCACGTAGTATCGCTCTGTTGTCGTTTGCCGAAGAACGGTAGGTGTCAGGGGAGGGGAGCACGTGTTTCTCCCAACCGGGCCTGTGGGCGTGAGATTCCAGCCTGTCTTTCCGTGTCAGTGGTCTCAGCGGGGTGAGGCATGGTGACCTCGCTGAGCGTCAACCTGCGTGACATTCCTCCGGAAGGCATGCATGTGGCCTGTGCCATCGGCGTGGGGGACTTGCAGTTGGCGGAGAAAGATCCCCGGATCAAAGACGTCCTCACATTGACGGCGGATGTGCACGCCAACGATGCGGACTGGCAGGTGGAAGGCGAGTTGCATGGCCTGTTGGTCCATGAATGTGTTCGTTGCCTGGAGGCGTTTGACATGCCCGTCGCCATTTCGTTTCGAGCACTGTACAGAGATCTGGAGCAACGTGGTGCCCAGGGCAGGGAGATCGGTCATGGTGAAGGGGAGTCCAACCTGGAGGCAGTGGATTACTATCCCACAGTCATGCACCGTATTGAATTCCACGATGTGTTGCGGGAACATATTATTTTGTCTGCGCCCATGCAGCCGATCTGTTCGGAAAGCTGTCAGGGGCTCTGTCAGATGTGTGGACAAAATCTGAACGCGAAGGCATGCGAGTGCGAAGAGGTCAAAGCGAAGTTGCCCTTCGCGATCCTGCAAGATGTTCTCAAACCCTCACGGAACTCGTTGGCTTCCTGACACGTGCATGGCACGCGGTCGACCATCTTTTCCTGGACGTGCGGAAAGAACCCCTCCAGGCACCCACGCACCAGCGTTCCCAGCCTCTCTTCCTTGAGAAGTGCCATTTCGTGAATATCTCGTCAAAACGGTTCCGGACCTGTTGTCTAGGCTGGGTCCCTGCCGTACGACGCATCACAACCGCAACGCCTGGCTTGTTCTATGTGTCTTCGATGTCGAGAACGGACGAAGTCACCCCATCAGCCCGCCTGTCATGCGGTGACGACGCGCGAGTGGCGGGCTGTTCCAATCGCTGAAGGTGGAGGGCTTGTACGACAACGGGATTGAATCTGACGTTTCTACGGGACAGGCGTGGGGCCTGATCTCGGAATGGTGAGGGTGATGGAACTCAGTATCGTTGTTCCCTGCTTTAATGAAGAGGCTGTGTTGCCGGAGACGGTGCGGAGATTGGTCGAAACACTGGGGGCATTACAGAGCAAAGGGAAAATCAGCCACGAGAGCCGCATCTACTTTGTCGACGATGGCAGCAGGGATCGAACATGGGCTCTGATTGAGGACTTCAGCCGTCAGCATCAGGCTGTGTGCGGCATTAAGCTGTCGCGGAATTTCGGACAGCAGCAGGCAACGCTGGCTGGTTTGCTGAACGTTGGCGGCGATGCCCTCATCAGTGTGGATGCGGATCTGCAGGACGACCTCGGTGCTATAGAGAAGATGCTGGATGCCTGCCGTGATGGCCACGATGTCGTGTACGGAGTCCGGAACAAGCGCGAGACTGACAGCTTTTTCAAACGTTGGTCTGCCTTGTGCTTTTACCGTCTGATGGCGTGGCTGACAGGCAAGGAGAAAATCATTTATAACCATGCCGATTACCGGCTGTTAAGCCGCCTGGCTCTAGAGCATCTGCGGGATTTCAAGGAAATCAACCTGTTTTTGCGGGGGATAGTGCCCTTGCTGGGTTTTCCCTCCACGTGTGTCTATTATGACAGGGCTAGTCGCTATGCTGGCCATTCTGCCTACAATATGCGACAGTTGTTTCGCTTGGCCATTGATGGCTTGACCTCATTTTCTGTTTTCCCGCTACGCCTTATCACGACGTTAGGTCTTCTTATTTCCCTGTTGAGTTCTGCGTTCTGCATGTGGGCCCTGCTGGCTGTATTCAGTGATACCGCCGTGCCTGGCTGGGCTTCCACCGTGGTGCCGCTCTCTCTCCTGAGCGGAGTCCAACTTCTGAGCATCGGCGTGGTGGGGGAATACCTGGCAAAGGTCTACATGGAAACAAAGGCCCGTCCCCGATACATCATTGAAAAGAGGGTGTGACGCGGTCGTGAGGGGAACATGAGAGTGAATCTGTTGCGCAGGCTCCACGAAGAGGTCAACGGGATGTTGCCGTGCGGGGTTGTGCAAGGCTTGTTTGCACCCTCGCGGGCCCCTTCAGTTTCCTGATGCCGGTCATCGCACTCTGTCGTCGGTTGTTTCCTGAACGTGAGGAGAACACAATGCCCAATCCCAAACATCGACATTCCAAAGCAAGACGGGATCAACGTCGCACCCATCAAAAACTGCACGTGCCGAGTTTTTCCATTTGCCCCCAGTGTCACGAACGCATGTTGCCCCATCGGACCTGCCTGTCGTGCGGTTACTACAAGCGGGTGGCGATCATCGCCATGGACCAGGGCTGACCCCATCCTCCATCCTCCCCGCGGAGGGTTTGCGGTTTGCATGAGAATTGCTGTCGATGCCATGGGCGGGGATCACGGCGTGGCCCCTGTCGTCGGGGGCGCGATACAGGCTCTCAAAGAGTTTGATGTCGAATTGATCCTCGTGGGTCAGGAAGACCGTCTCCGGGCGGAGTTGGAGCGGGTGCAGTGCACGGACCCCCGGTTGACCGTCCATCATGCCTCTCAAACAATGGGCATGCATGAATCGCCCGCTCACGTCGCCAGGAAAAAACGCAATTCTTCAATATGGGTCGCGACCAGTCTGGTCAAAACCGGGAAGGCGCAGGCTGTGGTGAGTGCCGGCAATACGGGCGCGACGATGGTCTCGGCGTTTTTTCTGCTTGGCACCATCAAGGGGGTTGAGCGACCGGCCATTGCTGCCACCCTGCCGACCTTACGGGGGACGGCCATTCTGCTGGACGTCGGAGCCACGGTGGACTGTTCCGCCCGGCAACTCTATCAGTTCGCCATTATGGGCCATGAATATGCCAGGCACCTGCTGAATCTGCAGAGTCCTCGTGTGGGGTTACTCAGTATTGGCGAGGAAGCCACCAAAGGCAACGAGGTCACTAAGGAAGCCTTCCATCTGATCAAAGCCAGTGCCTTGAATTTTATGGGAAATGTCGAAGGTCGGGACGTGTACAGTGGAACGGCCGATGTGATCGTGTGTGACGGCTTTCTTGGCAACGTGTCGCTGAAGATCTCCGAAGGTCTGGTGGAGACCATGAAAAAAATACTCATGAGCGAAGTGATGCGTTCTGCCCTGGGGCGCGTGTCGCTGGTGGTCCTGGCCGGGCCACTGATGCGACTGAAGCGGCGAACGGATTACGCCGAATTCGGCGGTGCCCCGCTCCTGGGCGTGAATGGCATCTGCATGATCTGTCATGGCCGATCGTCGACGAAGGCCATTAAAAATGCGATCGGTCGGGCGGAAGCGTTGGCCAAAGGCCGGCTGATTGACCTGATCCAGCGTGATATTGCCGAGAGTCTGACCCAGCCCGCTGCAGGTGGGGCCTCGCATGGCCTGTGAATGAGAAGTCGGATACTCGGGACGGGTTCCTGTGCTCCGCAGCGGGTCTTGACCAATGCCGACCTCGAAAGGATGGTGGCGACGTCCGATGCCTGGATTGTGGAACGCACAGGCATTCGCCAGCGTCGCGTGGTGGCCCCGGGCGAGGCCTGTTCGGATCTGGGCATTCGTGCCGCGCGGCGCGCGTTGGCCGCTGCGAACATTCAGTCCTCCGAGCTTGATCTGATTCTCGTGGCCACCTGCACGGGAGATGTCCCCCTTCCTCCGACGGCGTCCGTTGTTCAACATGGCCTGGGGGCTGCGAAGGCTGCGGCCTGTGACGTATCCGCGGCCTGTTGCGGCTTTATCTATGCGCTGTCCGTGGCGGATGCCTTTGTGTGCACGGGATATCGCTATGTGTTGGTGATCGGGTCGGAGGTGATGTCCACCGTCATGGATTGGACGGATCGCAATACGTGCGTGCTCTTTGGGGATGGCGCGGGGGCTGTCGTGGTCGGTTCCACGGAAGCCGAGTGCGGCATTCTGTCCACGCATTTGCACGCGGACGGGCGATTGTCCGATTTGATTCACGTGCCGGGCGGCGGCTCCAGCCTGCCCCCTTCGGAGCACGTGGTAGCCGAACGGTTACAATGTGTCAAAATGCGGGGGAATGAAACGTTCAAAATTGCCGTCAAAACCATGGAGGAGGCCATACGGGAAGCGGTCGCGGATCACGGGTTCGGGATTGACGATATTGACTGGCTGGTGCCCCACCAGGCCAATATCAGGATTTTAAGGGCTGTGGGGCAACGGATCGGGTTGCCACCCGAACGGGTCGTGATCAACGTGGATCGTTTTGGCAATACCTCTGCGGCTTCCATCCCGCTGGCGTTGGATGAGGCCGTGAGAAACGGGGCCGTCCAACCTGGGCAGGTGGTGGTCATGGCAGCGTTTGGGGCCGGGCTTACTTGGGCCTCCGGCGTGATACGATGGTAGGATGTTGTTGGCAAGCACTGGCTGTCTTTACAAATGCAGGGAGGGGATGGGAAATGAACATAGCTGAGCAGGAAAATGAGCTGTTTGACGAGTGGCAAAAGGTTAGAAAGCCTTTTGTTCGGGATGGCGTCGCTTGCGAAGAGGCATATCTGGCCTCCAAGCGGAAAACCGTCTTTGTTCTGAAGGAATCTACCCGACAAACCGACGAGCCCGGGGATCTTCGGGATGGGCTGAAGGAACCGTATGGGCCGGGATGGTGGAAGGTTGCCAGGATACAGCATGGGATATGCGAAATGGACTTACCCGAGCAAGAGCGGCGGAAGTTTGACAAGATGCCCCCGAGCATTTGCGCTTTCAATCTTGACAAGACAGGGGGGCATTCCACAACAAATATGGAGCGGTTGGCACTGATTGCGATGCGAGACAGTAGATTTATCAATCGGCAATTTGAGATCTATGCCCCTGACCTGACCATTTGCGGAGGTACCTTTCAAATTTTTCGATATGTGATGGGACATGAATACATTCCTGAAAAGGAAACATCCCATGCAAAGCTGCTGTGGTATGAAAGACGCCCTGGCCAATACGTGGTGGGGATGAAGCATCCTGCAGATCGCGGCCGCGGCGCTCGATCATCTGAAGATATTATTAAGGCAATCAAGGAAATCTACGGCATGCTGAAAGGGTCGTGACCGCCAGGATGCCGGGTGCCTGCATCACAGAACGCAGACAGGACGCATGCTGATACAGAAAGGATGAAACATGGCAACGGATGATCAACCACTGGAAGGAGAATGGGCGGTCATTCTGGGCGCCTCAAGCGGCTTCGGTGAGGCCGTCGCCTTGGAATTGGCGGCCTGTGGCATGAATATTGTGGGCGTGCATCTGGACCGAAAATCCACACTTCCGAATGCGGAACGTATTCAGGGCGCTATTCGCGCGATTGGCCGCGAGGCACTCTTTTATAACGTCAATGCCGCCGATGCAGAGAAACGACGAGCGGTCATTGAGGCAATCCGGGCGAAATGCCGCACGGCAGGCTCCTCCGGAACGGTGCGCGTCCTGTTCCATTCCCTGGCGTTTGGTACGCTGAAACGGTTCATGACCGACAAACCCGGCGACGCCGTGAGTCAATCGCAGATGGAAATGACTCTCGACGTCATGGCAAATAGTCTGGTCTACTGGGTGCAGGCGTTATACGCCGAGGGACTGATGGGCCGCGGTGGACGAATTTTTGCGATGACCAGCGCCGGAGGCGCTCGGGTGTGGGCCACATATGGCGCGGTGTCTGCAGCGAAGGCGGCACTGGAATCCCATATTCGTCAACTCACTCTGGAACTGGCACCCATGGGGATTACCGCGAACGCGATTATGGCAGGTGTCACCGATACCCCTGCCTTACGGAAAATACCAGGATCCGATACCATGATTGACATGGCACAACGGAAGAATCCATCGGGGCGACTCACCACGCCCAAAGACGTCGCCGACGTCATCGGGTTGCTGAGCCATCCGAAGACGCATTGGTTGACGGGCAACGTGTTATATGTTGATGGTGGAGAGTTTATCGTTGACTAACCAGCACGTGCCACCGGTGTCTGTGCACATGCCTGTGTCCCCGCGGACGTTCGTCTCCCGGACATGTATCCTGTAGCCTATGTCTGCTCCCGTTGCGTTCCTGTTTCCTGGTCAAGGCTCGCAGGTCGTCGGGATGGGGCGGGCGTGGTGTGACACGCGCCCCGATCTGATGACGTTGTTCGAAGAAGCCAGCGCGATACTGGGGTATGATCTGCATCGCATCTGTTGTGACGGACCGGCGGAACGACTTAATCAAACGGAATACACGCAACCGGCGTTGCTGGTGACGAGTCTCATCGCGTGGCGGGCGTTAGACACGAACATCCGGCCGTCGGTGGTCGCTGGTCACAGTGTGGGGGAATATGCCGCCATCGTCGCGGCCGGCGGGCTGTCGTTTGCCGACGCGGTGGCGTTGGTGCAGGCACGGGCCAGGTACATGGCGGAAGCGGTCCCGTCCGGGAGCGGGCGCGTCGTGGCGATCCTCGGGTTGGCGGGGGAGGTGGTGGAGGATGTCTGCCGGGAGGCACGGTCAGAGGGCGTGGTTGCACCGGCCAATTATAACGCTCCGGGGCAGGTGGTGATTGCGGGCGAACGTGCCGCCGTTGAGCGTGCGATGAGCCTGGCCAAAGCCAGAGGGTGCCGCCGTGCCATTCTCTTACCCGTCAGCGTGCCGGTCCACTCGTCGTTGATGCAGCCCGCGGCGGACCGTCTGGCTGCTCACGTGCAGGCGGTGCCGCTTGCCGATTTGACCGTCCCGCTCCTGGCGAACGTGGATGCCCGGCCGCTGGTGCGGGCGGAGGACGTTCGACGTTCGCTGATCCGTCAGTTGCCCGCCTCCGTGTTGTGGGAGCACAGCATGCGCGCGATGTGGGACATGGGCATTCGAACGTTTATTGAAATTGGCCCGGGAACGGTCTTGACGGGACTCGCCAAACGGATCGTGCCGGAGGCGACATTGCTGAATATCCACGATCCGGGCTCGTTGGAACAGACCTTGACGAATATACGTCGTTGTGGTTAACAGGCAACTCCTCCACACACAGAGCGAGGGATCATGCTGGAAGGGAAAAAAGCCGTGGTGACCGGGGCGGCTCAGGGCATCGGTCAGGCTGTTGCCGAGTGTCTGGCAGAGGCGGGGGCGGACGTCGCCGTGGTTGACCTTGATGCAGAACAGTGCCGGGACACCGTGCAGTTGGTGACACGACATCGTCGCCAGGGGCTGGCGGTCTCTGCCAACGTGGGGCAGTGGGACGCCGTCACGGGTATGGTGGATCGCGTGTTCAAGGAATGGGGGCGCGTGGATGTGCTGGTCAATAATGCGGGCATTACCCGTGACGGATTGATTATGCGTATGAAGGAAGATGACTGGAACGCCGTGCTCCAGGTCAATCTCACGGGGACGTTTTATTGCATGAAAGCTGTGCTGGGCCCGATGGCCAGACAGCGGTATGGCCGGATTATCAATATGGCATCTGTCGTGGGGACCACAGGGAACGCGGGACAGGCGAACTATGCGGCGTCCAAAGCGGCGGTCATTGGCTTGACCAAATCCGTCGCGCGGGAATATGCAAGCCGGAAGATTACCGTGAATGCCGTGGCGCCGGGTTTTGTTGATACGGCGATGACCCGGGCGTTGAGCCAGGACGCCAGGGATGCACTGGCGCGACAGATCCCGCTTGGTCGGTTCGGCCAACCCGCTGACGTGGCCGGGGCTGTTCGGTTTCTGGCGTCTGACGCTGCGGGATATATCACGGGCCAGGTGTTGCATGTGAATGGTGGGATGTATATGGCGTAATGCGAACGATGCGCAGTACGACAGGCTTATTTAACGGGAGGTGAGAAGGTCAATGGCTGTTGAAGATCGGATTAAAAAGATCATCGCGGAGCAGTTGGGGGTGGAAGAGGAAGATGTCGTGCCCGAAGCATCGTTTGTCGAGGACCTGGGGGCCGACTCATTGGATACGGTGGAGTTGGTGATGACGCTTGAGGAGGCTTTTGATATCGAAATCCCCGACGAAGATGCGGAAAAGATTCAAAAAGTTTCCCAAGCCATTGAGTACATCAAAGAAAAAACCTGAGCCGTGGTGAACGATTCTCATGCGTGAGCATTCCCCGCGGCGCGTTGTGATCACCGGCCTGGGAGCAGTGACTCCCGTGGGTGTTGGTGTTGAACACACTTGGCAGGCGTTGCTGGCCGGCAGGTCGGGCATTGGCCCGATCACGCGATTTGATGCCTCGGACTATCCCAGCAGAATCGCGGGTGAGGTGCGGGACTTCGATCCTGCCCGCTACATCGAAAAAAAAGAAATCAAAAAAATGGATACGTTCATCCACTATGCCCTGGCGGCAAGCCAGGAGGCTGTGGATGATGCGGGATTACATATCACCCCTGAAAATGCCGAACGGGTCGGGGTGTATATCGGGGCCGGGATTGGCGGCCTTCCGGGCATTGAGCAGTATCACCAGGTGCTCCAGAGAAGAGGACCAGGGCGCATCAGCCCGTTCTTTATTCCCATGGTCATCGTGAATCTGGCCTCGGGCCAGGTCGCGATACGGTTTGGGGCCAGGGGGCCGACCTCGTGCGCGGTGACAGCCTGTGCCACCGGGAATCACTGCATCGGGGATGCCTACAGGATTATTCAACGCGGGGAGGCAGACGTGATGCTCGCGGGCGGGACCGAGGCGACGATTTGCCCGTTGGCCCTTGCCGGATTCGGTGCCGCCAAGGCGTTGTCCCGTCGGAATGATGATGCCGCGCGGGCGAGTCGGCCGTTTGATCGCGAGCGGGATGGCTTTGTCATTGGAGAAGGAGCGGGGGTCGTGGTGCTGGAAGAGCTTGACCATGCTCAACGTCGTGGCGTCAGAATGTACGGCGAACTTGTCGGCTATGCCATGACCAGTGATGCCTTTCATATCACGGCGCCGCCGGAGGATGGGGCCGGAGCGGTCGCATGTCTGGAACAGGCGATTCGTGATGCCGGGGTGCCGGCGGAGACCATTGGATATATCAATGCTCATGCCACCTCGACCATGGCGGATACGATCGAAACCCGGGCCGTCAAGACCGTGTTCGGGGACTATGCCCATCACCTTCCCATCAGCTCTACGAAATCCATGACGGGCCATCTGCTGGGAGGTGCGGGGGGAGTCGAGGCCGTAGTGACCACACTGGCGCTGTATCATGGAATCCTGCCGCCCACGATCAATTTGGAACATCCCGATCCGGACTGTGATCTCGATTATATTCCCGGGCAGGCCCGTCAGGCTCCTGTCACGGCTGCGATTTCTAATGCGTTTGGTTTTGGCGGCGTCAATGCCTGCCTGGTTTTCAAGTCTGCGCCGGAGCATCGCGCCGGTTCCACGTCTACGCAGGCGTGCCATGCCGGTGTGTACGCCTGACTCGCGGCGTCTCGAAACATGAACGCGGCGTTCCACACGACATGCCGCAGACAGCATGGCCCCGGGGTGTGACAATGTGCCAGGATGCCCAGCAGGTGTTGCATTATCGCTTCCGCCAACCGGCGTTACTGGAAGAGGCCTTAACGCATCGTTCCCATCTCCAGAAAGCCTCAGCCGGTTGTGCCAGGGATAATGAGCGCCTCGAGTTTCTGGGCGATGCCGTGCTGGGGCTCATTGTCAGTGAGTATCTGGCGGAAACCTTTCCGGAGTTGGCAGAGGGAGCGTTGTCACAGATACGATCCCGGCTGGTGGGGCGTGTTGCGTTGACGGAGGCTGCCCGTCACGTGGGCCTTGGCCCACGGCTTCGATTGGGGCGAGGCGAGGAACGCACCGAGGGCCGAGACAAAAGTTCCCTGCTGGCCAACGCGTTAGAGGCTGTCATCGCAGCGATCTACCTGGATGGAGGGTTGGCCGCGGCCAGGTCGTTTGTGTTAGAGGCGTTGGAACCTCAATGGCGGGCATTGCGGGAGAACACGCTCGCGGCTTTCCGCCAGGACTACAAAAGTCAATTGCAGGAATGGGCGCAACAACATTTGCAGGCCCTGCCGGTCTATACTGTGATTGAAGAATCAGGCCCCGATCATCGCAAGACGTTTACCGTGACTGTTGACATTGCCCAGACCCGGTACGGAAGCGGGTTGGGACAAACCAAGAAGATGGCCGAGCAACGTGCTGCGAAACAGGCATTGGATCACCTGACGTCCACCGATGCGTGCGGCGTTGGTATAATGACGAATAACCGTGGAGGATGACGCATGATGACATGGCAAGTGATACGGAATATCGTTGTAGTCTGGGGTGTGGCTCTGGGATGTGCCGGCCTTGTGGCAGGGGGCGCGCGGGCTGATGTGTGGGCAGGGAATCCCCAGGCGTTACTGGTGGCGGACGAGAAGGCGCCTCATGTGACCATCAAAACCAAATTTGGGGAAATGGAGATCGTGCTGTTCCCGGAACTGGCGCCCAGGCACGTCGAAAGCTTTATCACTTTGGCCCGGAAAGGGTTTTATAACGGAACCATTTTCCACCGGGTCATCCCCGGCTTCATGATCCAGGGAGGGGATCCTTTTACCAAAGACCCAAGCAATCGAAAGAATTATGGAACGGGAGGCCCCGGCTACACCCTGCCGGCCGAGTTCAGCCAGATTCCTCATGAACGGGGCATTGTGTCTGCGGCTCGCACGGCTGACCCCGACAGTGCCGGCTCGCAGTTTTTCATCATGGTGGATCGTGCCCCGCATTTGGATGGTCAGTACACGGTGTTTGGAGAAGTGGTGAACGGGATGGAGGTGGCAGACACCATCGTGCAACAACGACGGGGTAGTAAAGATAACCCCCTCGAACGTATCGAAATCACCGTCGAGGTGCACGACGAGCGCATGACAGACAATGGGTCGTAATCCGGCAGCGATAACCGTGTGTCGCCTGTTACCCGTGTGAACCGGGATGGAAGGGTGCCCCCCTGTCTTGGGGTGAGGTGCCGCCCGGGAGAAGAATCTGTCCCCCTGTCTTGCCGAGTGTCGCCAGTTGTTCGGCCGTCTCTGGATACCGGCTCTTCAGGAAGCCGATCAGCCCGTTGAGAAAGCGATTGGAACGCAGCCCTGTGCCTGAGAATCCGGTCATGAACGTCACCCCTCGATCCAGCACCGCATTCACAAGCTGCGTATCGGCTTTTTCGCCTTGCATGAACGCCTGAAATTCCTTCTTGAGCGATTCGGTGAACGGTGGGGCGATTCCCTCCGGGATGTGGATGGGGCTGAATGAGCGACGCAACGTCTGAATGGCTGCAATGACCTCTCCATCCTGCGCATCCTTCCGCGCGTGGAAATGTTTGAACGTGACGGCTTCAAGAAAGTACAACACCTCCACGGCTTTCTCACCCCATTGTTCGAGCAGTTCTTTGTAGAGTGCCCGCCGTTGCTGTTCAAACTGATCCCCGACACGTTTTTGCTGATAGGCCACGTTGTTGTCCAGGTACGCGCAATCGGTGTGGCAGGGAATACTGACCAGGCGGTGTGTCCCGCAACACTGGCTGCATAGGGAGCCATTCAACGCCGGGCATGGACGTTTTCCCTTGCGTGCCCCGCAATAGACGCAGCGGCTCATGGTTGCGTGTCTTCCTGGAACCCGCCCAGGCCATAGTCGGCAAGCGTCCGCCGGCGTTTCTTGGACGTGCCGGTATTGATCGGGCGTTCCAGCCCGTTCATCTCGGCGCCATTGGCGTACAGGTAGGGCACCAGAATTCTATGCTTCCGACGGTCAATTTTGACGGTGGCGGGTGAGATCAGGAACTCGGCGATGACATGCATGGACAGGTCGGGATAGACCTGCCAGATTTTCCCCGCCGTCAGATCCGACAGATACATGCTGCCGAATTGATCGAAGTCAATGCCGCTTAAATTCTGAAACCGGCCGGTCAACAGTGAATTGGAAATGACTTCGGTGATGGTGCGATCTTCCGCAATTTCCATCACCGTCCCGTGGGCCAGGCTGGCCACCAGCAGCCGGCCAGACTTTGGATGAACGGCGATGCCTCGCGGCGATGCCAGATCCTCATGTTGGACATAGAGGGACACGGCGTGATGATGGTGCGGATCAACCTGGTAAATGGCATCCCCCCCCGTATCCAGGACAAAGAGCTGCCCGGCGCCGTCGGCAATCAGATCCGTCAAGGCCTCGACCTGCAACGGCTGAAACGAAACGGTGACCACGGGCTTGCCGGATACGACGTGAAATCCACGGATGACGTTGATGTCAGCCACGTAGAGGGTGTCGCCGACGACAGCCATGCCATGGGGGGAATGGAGAATGGCGTCCCCTCTGCCACCTTGAATAAAGTGCAAATCCAGCACAGCGCCATGCTGATCGAGTTTGGAGATGAAACCGTTTTGATCGGCCCGACCGGGTTCGCCGTTGGCATTGGCGATGAAATAGGAGTCACCCGCCGGGTGGGCGATAAACGACTGGGGTTGCTGGAGTTGGCCGATGGGATGGGCTCGAGCCGCCGGTGACCACCATCCGAGCAGCCACAGTGCCGGCCCGAGCCACACCAGCATCGCGAGCGTGAAACGCAACGGGCTCAACCAGGGGAGTGGGCTGCGGGTTCTACGGGCAAACGGCAGGCCATGCACCGGAGCGGGTCGGGAACGCGGGTCAGGGGTTGGTCTCACGAACGCATCCTACGGACCCCGTTTGTGTGGTGTCAAGCGAGACGCCTTGACCCTGTCCTGGATTGACGGCAATTTCAAGCCCCTGTTATCGTCGCAGGGTCACGCGGTGTGACAACCATTGACGTTCGGGCGGGACGTTCAGGCGAAAGGAGAACGCGATGTCGGCTCATCTCATTGACGGGAAACAGTTGGCAAAGGAGATTCGCGATCGTCTTGGCCTGGACGTGAAGGCGTTTGAAACCCGGACCGGCGTGCGTCCCGGGTTGGCTGTGGTTCTGGTCGGTGACGACCCGGCCTCGGCCGTCTACGTGCGCAATAAAAAGAAGGCCTGCGATACCGCCGGTCTGTCTGTCGTTGACCATCATGTGCCGTCGGACACGACACAGGCCGGGTTGCTGGATCTCATTCATCAGCTGAATACGGATGCTGCGGTGCACGGGATTCTGGTTCAACTGCCCCTGCCGTCCCATATCGACAGTCGGGTTGTGTTACAGGCTGTGTCTCCCGACAAAGATGTTGACGGCTTTCATCCGTACAATGTGGGCCGGTTAGTGGAGGGAGCGGCGGAGTTTGTCCCGTGCACGCCCAGCGGGGTGATCCGCATGATTGAATCAACCGGCGAGACTATCCAGGGGAAACATGCGGTCGTGGTCGGTCGCAGTAACATTGTTGGAAAGCCGGTGGCCATGTTACTGATGCATCGCCATGCCACGGTGACCATTTGTCATTCACGGACGACGGATCTTCCCGCTGTCTGTCGGGGTGCCGATATTCTGGTGGCGGCGATTGGCAAACCACAGTTCATCACCGGTGATATGGTGAAAGATGGGGCCATCGTGATCGACGTGGGCATCAATCGCCTCGATGACGGGCGGTTGGTGGGCGACGTGCATGGTGAACAGGTCCGTGCACGCGCGGGATGGCTGTCCCCCGTACCGGGGGGAGTCGGCCCCATGACCATTGCGATGCTCCTGGTGAATACCCTGGAAGGGGCGCGACGGGCTGTGGCTTGATCGTTCCTTCCCCGCACGACCATGCCTGTCCCCCGATCGACGTTCCGACATGCCCTGACGCACGGGCAGTTTGCTGTCACCGTTGAGTTGAACCCGCCGAAGGGCACTAATATCTCAGGGATGCTGGAGACCGCCAGGGCCTTGAGCGGGCTTGTCCACGGGATCAATGTCACCGACAACACCGCTGCGGTGATGCGGGCGAGTTCGGTGGCACTGGCCCGCCTGCTGTATGAGCAGGGGCATGATCCGGTGCTCCAGCTCACCTGCCGCGACCGGAACCGCATTGGCCTTCAATCGGACCTGTTGGGGGCCCATATTCTTGGCATACGCAACGTGTTGTGCCTCACCGGCGACAGTCCGGGCATTGGCGATCATCGGGATGCGAAACCGGTGTTTGACCTGGATACCGTGCAACTCATGCGAGCCGTGCAGTCACTCAATCAGGGGCACGATGTATCCGGGCACCGGTTAGACGGGGCCACCACGTTCTTTATTGGCGGCGCGGCGGCACCGGGTGTTGAACCGCTTGAGCTTGTGCAGCAGAAAATGACGGCCAAGATCAACGCCGGCGCGCAGTTTTTTCAGACGCAAGCCGTGTTTGCAGCCGAAGGATTTCAGTCATTCATGCAGGTGATTCCCACCGGGTGCTGTTACGTCCTGGCCGGCGTCCTGGTGCTCCGGTCGGCCGCGATGGCGGAATATGTCAGGGCACACATTCCGGGCATCCACGTGCCGGAGGAGATGATTCAGGAACTGCACAAGGCCGGGGATGCCCATGCGCCCGAAGTCGGGATTGAAATGGCGGTGCAGACCATTCGCGCGATTCGTCCGTGGTGTCACGGCGTGCACATCATGCCCGGGCGGTTGGCCGACCGGCTGCCCGACATCATCCGCAAGGCAGAGGTGGGGCCGTGACGGTTCCAGAATTCCGACGCCGGAAGCATGGGGAAAAACTGGTCGTTGTGACGGCCTACGATGCGTTATTCACCCGTCTCATCGAACAAGCCGGCATCCAGGCCATTCTGGTCGGTGATTCGCTGGGCGTCGTGGTGCAGGGGCAACGCGACACGTTGTCAGTCACCATGGAAGACATGGTGTATCACACGCGGCTGGTGACCCGTGCCCGGCGTCAGGCGTTGGTCATTGCCGATATGCCGTTTATGAGCTATCAGGTCAGTCGCGAGCAGGCGTTGTACAATGCGGGTCGTTTGATCCAGGCCGGTGCCGCGGCCGTGAAGGTCGAAGGCGGGGGCGCGGTGGTGGATCGGGTCCACGCCATGACCGCCATGGGGATTCCGGTCATGGGCCATCTCGGCATGACCCCGCAATTTGTCAATCAGTTCGGAGGCTACAAGGTTCAAGGCAAAGATGACGCGCAGGCCAGCGTGTTGTGCACCGATGCCAGAGCATTGGAACAGGCCGGGGCGTTTTCTCTGGTCCTTGAGGCGATGCCCGCTGCCGTGGCGCAATCCGTGACGCAGGCGGTCTCGATCCCGACCATCGGGATTGGGGCAGGCCCTCATTGCGACGGGCAGGTGTTGGTCCTGTATGACCTGCTGGGTCTGTTTGATGAGTTTGTCCCGAAATTTGTGAAGCCCTATGCCCACCTCAGAACCGATGCCCTGCAAGCCTTACGCTGTTTCAAGGACGAAGTTGAACGTCAGCGCTTTCCCACGGATACGGAAAGCTATCAGTGAACAGGCAAACGAAGCTGTGTCTGACCATCATGGCATGACAGCGCAATGAACCACGATTTCTTCGAACAACCGATTTTGAATTCGCCCTACGAGTGCCCGTCGGAACACTGGGAGCTTGATGAGAATAAACAACCGACAAACCGGACGCTCAAGCAGAGACGCAGTGTCGCGTTCATCACGCCGATCCCCGCGCCCAGGAAGCAAAAATCGATCCAGAGCAAAATCGTCTTCGACCAGGAATCACAAGCACTGGGGACCGAAAGCCAGCAGTATGATCTGGCGGTACTCATCAACGAACTTCGCCAGTGTATTGCCGACTGGCGAGCACTGACGAACCCCAGGGACTGGCGGGTGACACCGGAGACGGCCCGGTTACTCCAGCACTGGCGTCATTACCGGTTCAATCACATTCGTCCCTTCTTCTGTCAGGTCGAGGCCGTGGAGATCGTCATCTGGCTGACCGAAGTTGCTCCGCAGATCGCCAGGGAAAGGCAGCGGTTTCTCGACCCTCTTGAGCAGGTGAATGAACACGTGAACCTGGGCCTTTCGAGGTTGGCCCTGAAGCTCGCCACCGGTGCCGGGAAAACCACCGTCATGGCCATGCTCATTGCGTGGCAGACGATCAACGCGGTCCGTTACCCGACCCGCAAGAAATTCACGCGCGGCTTTCTGGTCGTCACCCCGGGCCTGACGATCAGGGATCGGTTGCGGGTGCTCCAGCCAAATGACCCGGACAGCTATTACAGAAACCACGAACTGGTGCCGGGCGATATGCTCGGCGATATGGATCGCGCCAGGATCGTCATCACCAACTACCATGCCTTTATCCTGCGGGAGACGGAGAATCTCTCAAAATACGGGCGCTCTCTTCTTCGGGGTCTGGGGCCGGAGATTGAAATGCGCGAAACCGAAGGGCAGATGCTCCAGCGGGTTCTCCCCGGTCTCATGGGCATCAAGCCCATCATGGTGCTCAACGACGAAGCGCACCATTGTTACCTGGGGAAATCGTCCGATGAGGATCGTGCCGACCCTGCACTGCGAGGGGATGACCGCAAAGAGGCAGAAAAAAACACGGAAACCGCCCGGGTCTGGATTTCCGGATTGGAAGTGGTGCAACGCAAACTGGGCATTCAACGCGTGATTGATCTGTCGGCGACTCCCTTTTTCCTGCGCGGATCAGGCTACGCCGAAGGCACGCTTTTCCCCTGGACGGTGAGCGATTTCTCTCTCATGGATGCGATCGAGTGCGGCATCGTCAAGCTGCCCCGTGTGCCGGTGGCCGACAACAATCCAGGCGGCGACATGCCGAAGTTTCGGAATCTTTGGGAGCACATTGGCCGGAAAATGCCCAAAAAGGGGCGCGGAAAGGCTCCCACGCTCGACCCGCTCAAGATTCCCGTCGAACTTCAGACCGCGCTGGAAGCCCTCTACGGCCATTACGTCAAGGTCTTCAAACAGTGGCAGGATGAGGGGATCAAGGTGCCGCCCTGTTTTATCGTGGTGTGTAACAACACCTCAACATCGAAGCTGGTCTATGATTACATTGCCGGGTTCCGACGTGAGCAGAAGGATGGTGCCGTGAAGCTGGAGCACGGCCGTCTGGAACTGTTCCGCAATTTCGACGAACAGGGAAACTCCATAGCCCGTCCCCGCACCTTGCTCATTGACAGTGAACAACTGGAATCGGGCGAGGCACTCGACGAGAACTTTCGAACCATGGCCACCGATGAGATTGAACGCTTTCGCCGTGAGATCATGATACGGACGGGCGATCGTCAGCAGGCAGAGAACCTTTCCGACCAGGATCTGCTCCGCGAGGTGATGAATACCGTTGGCAAGGAAGGTCGGCTCGGTGGGGCGACCCGTTGTGTCGTGTCGGTCTCAATGCTGACGGAGGGTTGGGATGCCCGTACTGTCACCCATGTGTTGGGGGTACGTGCCTTCGGGACGCAGTTGCTGTGTGAGCAGGTCGTGGGTCGTGCGCTCCGGCGACAGTCCTATGACGTGGACGAAAATGAGCGCTTGTTGCGTGTCGAATACGCCGATGTGCTCGGCGTCCCGTTTGACTTCGCGGTCAAGCCCGTGGTGGCCCCGCCGAACCCGCCGCATCAGACGGTGGACGTCAAGGCGATAACTCCGGACCGCGACGACTGTGCAATCCGTTTCCCCCGCGTGGAAGGCTACCGCGTTGAGTTGCCGGAAGAACGCCTCATTGCCAGCTTCAATGACGACTCGACGCTGGAACTCACACCCGACGTCGTTGGGCCGCCCATCACGCGCAATGAGGGGATTCTCGGCAAGGGCGTTGATCTGAACCTCGAGCACCTCGAAAATCTTCGTCAGGCCACGCTGCTCTACCATCTGACCCATCGGCTCCTGGAAACCAAATGGCGCGACCCCGGCGAAGACATGAAGCTGCACCTCTTCGGGCAGTTGAAACAGATTACCCGTCAGTGGTTGGATCATCACCTTGTCTGCAAGGGGGGCACCTACCCGGCCCAGCTTGTGTATCTGGAACTGGCGGACATGGCCTGTGAACGCATCACCCGCGGCGTTGTTGCGCACCATATGAAAGAATGCGCCATCAAGGCCATTCTGGACCCCTACAACCCCACAGGATCGACGAGCCACGTCCGTTTCACCACCTCAAAGGCGACACGCTGGCAGACAGATGCCCGCCGTTGCCATATCAACTGGGTCGTCTGCGACAGCGACTGGGAAGCTGAATTCTGCCGTGTCGTGGAGTCGCATCCGCGGGTGCGTGCCTATGTCAAGAATCATGGCCTTGGTCTGGAAGTCCCCTATCGTTCTGGCTCCGAGTCTCGACGGTATCGCCCTGATTTCGTGGTGTTGCTGGATGACGGGAACGGTGATGATGACCCGTTGCATGTGGTTGTTGAGATCAAAGGCTACCGGGGAGAAGATGCCAGGGACAAAAAGGCAACGATGGATACCTACTGGGTGCCAGGCGTGAACAGACTCCGTGCCTACGGCCGCTGGGCCTTCGCCGAGTTCACCGAGGTCTATGAAATCGAG
>RKSG01000145.1 GCA_007570995.1 Nitrospirales bacterium | reverse complement strand
CGCCAGGGGCATGCATTCCCGCATCATGCCCCCCCCTCCGTCATTCCCGCAGTGTGTTGAGCGGGAATCCAGGGGGGGGCGCCAGGGGCATGCTTGCCTGGTTCATGCGGTTCGCAGGTGTGGGAGGGTTTCTGTTCCTGATGGCGACTCGTGCTGCAAACGATCCGGACATTGGCCAATCCCTTGTTTTCACCATTGTGGTGTTTCTTGGCGGGTTTGTCTGGCAGGTGGTCACAAAAATTGTCGAGTGGTGGCACCATAAACAACGCTGATTCCATGCAACACGCCGGCTACTGGAACCCGTCTTCGCTCGTGATGCCTGCCCGTCGTTCGCGGGCAGGGAGGAGTCCCGCCATGGATTCGTCCCCGGATAAATTCCACGATGAATGTGCGGTGTTTGGCATTCACGGGCATCGGGAAGCCGCCAATTTCACGTATCTGGGCTTGTATGCGCTGCAACATCGCGGGCAGGAAAGTTCGGGAATCGTGTCCTCGGACGGCCGGAATTTCCACGTGGAAAAAGGGATGGGACTGGTCGCGGATATTTTCGGCAAAAAGGACATTCGCCGTCTCCACGGCGACAAGGCGATTGGCCACAATCGCTATTCCACCGCCGGAGAGCGTGTTCTCAACAATGTGCAGCCGCTGACCGTCAATTTCGCCCTCGGGAATCTGGCGGTGGCCCACAACGGAAATCTCACCAATGCGTCGATGCTGCGCAGTGAACTCGAGGCCTATGGCTCGATTTTTCAGTCCAACTCCGACACCGAAACGATTATCCATTTGATGGCTCATTCCCGTGGAGAGACGTTGCTCGAACGGGTCACCGAGGCGCTGTCACTGGTGCGCGGGGCCTACTCGCTGGTGATGCTGACCGATCACGACCTGATCGCGGCGCGTGACCCGTATGGCTTCCGGCCTCTGTGTCTTGGGCAGTTCCAGGACGCGTGGGTCGTCGCATCGGAGACCTGTGCGTTTGATCTCATGGAGGCCAGGTTTGTGCGGGATGTTGAGCCAGGGGAAATCATGGTCATTAATGACAGCGGGGTCACCTCTCATCATCCGTTTACCCTTCCCGATACGCCCGCAAAGTGTGTGTTTGAATATGTGTATTTCGCGCGGCCGGATTCCCGGATCTTTGGCGATCATGCCGTGTATCCCGTTCGCAAAACCCTGGGACGGCAGTTGGCTCAAGAAGCCTATGTGCACGCTGATGTGGTGATTCCTGTTCCGGACTCCGGCGTGCCGGCGGCCATGGGGTATGCGGAAGGCTCCGGCATTCCGTTTGAAATCGGGTTGACGAGGAATCATTATGTCGGACGCACGTTCATTGAACCGGAGCAGGCCATTCGACACTTTGGCGTGAAGCTGAAGTTGAATGTTGTGCCCGATGTCCTGAACGGCCGGCGCGTGGTGGTCGTGGATGATTCCCTTGTGCGCGGTACGACAAGCCAGAAAATTATCAGAATGATCCGCAACGCCGGCGCGACAGAAGTGCATTTGCGCATCAGTTCTCCGCCGACGGTTTCCCCGTGCTTTTACGGCATTGATACGCCTACGCAGAAAGAGCTGATCGGGTTCGGCCATTCCGTCGAGGAGATCCGTCGGTATGTGACCGCCGACAGTCTCCACTATCTGAGCCTGGAGGGCATGCTCAATGCCGTGCCGGGCCGCAACGATCATTATTGTCATGCCTGTTTTTCTGAACAGTATCCCATTGCCCTGACGAAAGCCGAAGAAATTCAGCTTGGGCTGTTTGAGACACCCGATGCCGGCAAGGCGAACAGTGCTGCGACAGGCACCCGTCCCACTGTCGTTTGATGGACAGGTGCAGACAGCCACAAATAAAAACCGCAATTGGATTGCCCGCCGAAGCCGTCCTGTGATAGAGTCCGAACCCGGGTGGCTTGGAATCGAGTGCCGTGGCGGCTTTTGGTCGTTGCGTCACAGGGGAGGATTGCCATGAAACATTACCGTGTCAGCCTGGTCGGTCTTGCGATGCTTCTTGTTCTCACTCCAGCAGTCTGGGCCGGGGGGGTCTGGAAGGTTGGTGAGCCGGCGCCAACATTCTCGCTGACGTCCCTTGAGGGTCATCCGCTCTCGTTGCAGGATCTGCGGGGCCGTGTCGTGGTGCTCGGCCTGTTTCATATTTGCGAACCCTGCCGTATACAGGGCACAAATCTGCAAAAGGTTCACGAGGCTACGCAGGGACAGCGTGTGTCAGTGGTCGGGGTGAATTCCTCTGGCGACTCCCAGACCGATGTGCAGGAATTTCTCGGGACGTTTCCTGTGAAGGTGACGTATCCCTACCTCACGGACCCTGACCGGGTCACGGATCGCCTGTACGGCGGCGGACGGTTCATTCCTAACGTGTATATCCTGGACCAGTCCGGTGTGATCCGATGGCAGCGCGTCGGCAACATGGCACTGGCAGACTCCGCAGCCATACTGGAAGAAATCTCGAAACTGCTGGCCGACGGGGAACCGGTTTGAATGATCGAAGCGATGGTTGCCATCATCCAGGTGATGAGCGCAGTCATCCTGACGGGCGTTGTCGCCGTTGAAGGTAAGAACCAGGAGGGCGGCTACCGCACCTGGGCGAAATGGGCTTTCGCGGTATTGGGTCTGTCGTTTGTTGTCAATCTTTTTTACGTAGGTCTACGGCTTGATGAATTCATGAGAGGATGACGCCATCCAGCGATTGGATGGGGAGAAGACACCATGGAAGATTTTGAGGAAGGGAAAGCGGCGTTTCTTGCGGCGGTGAAAAACATTGATGCCGACGTGGAGGTGGTCATTCCGACCGTACCTTCGAACAGCCGGTTTTTGATTTCACTGACGAAAGGGGCCAACCGGAAATTTCTGACGGTGCCCGAAGACGATATTCTCGACCTGCCTTCTGAAGAAAACATTCTCTCCCAAACGACGGCCATGTTGCGTGAGGCGATTGCCGAACTATGAGGCCCGTTCTGCCCGGCATCGCGACCTGGTCGTGGTTTTCCGAGGAAAAGCAGATTGAGTTTAATGGCCATTTGCTGGACGTGGGCGAACATCGTATCCTCGTTGATCCTCCCCCTCTCCCTGATGCTGATCTGACACAGCTTAAGGCCGCCGGCGGCGTGGATTACATCGTGCTCACGAATCGTGACCATGTACGCGAAGCCGCCCGGTACCGGGACGAGTTGCACGCTCGCGTCTATGTTCCGAAGGCAGATGCACCAGAGATGTCGGTGACGCCCGACAAGACCTTTGTGGATGGGGAACTGCTGCCCGGCGGCCTGTGGGTCATCCACCTGGCCGATCAGAAGTCGCCTGGTGAGTCGGCTCTGTTTCTGCAGCAGGGGAGGGGGGTCCTGCTTGTCGGGGACGCCCTGCTCGG
This sequence comes from Nitrospirales bacterium, assembly GCA_007570995.1. Lineage (GTDB taxonomy): Bacteria > Nitrospirota > Nitrospiria > Nitrospirales > UBA8639 > Bin75. The sequence goes on along the minus strand of RKSG01000145.1, from coordinate 132,810 downwards.
CAAACCCGCAGGCTCGGTGAGTCTGTTGCCAGACGCAAAATACGCCGACCCGGCCAGGGCACGCGAGGGGGTACGTCGTGTGCTCAACTATCATTTTGATTCACTCCTGGTCGGTGACGGAGCCTCTATCATGACCGGTGCAAAAGCCGTGGTTGAACGAGCGTTACACACCACAATCCCAGGTCAGCCGTGAAAGGAAGGATGCTATGATGACACCATTGCCCATTCGTACCATGGAGCAGTTCAAGGATGTGCTGTATGCGTTTCGTTTGCCTGGCCTGCTGGCCACGGCGCTTGAGCTCGACGTGTTCACCCACATGGGCAAACGGGTCTGGACTCCCAAAGTCCTGGCCAGGGCATTGGAGGCCAATGATCGCGCGGTGGAGATTCTGCTTCGCAATCTGCATACCGTCGGCCTGCTCTTCAAACAGGGTGCCGCCTATGGTGTTGGCCCGTTGGGACGCACATACCTGAACCGGAACAGCCCGGACTATCAGGGCGCGTATCTTGACCTGATCGTGCAACAGTGGCAGTCCTGGGCACAGTTGAAGACGGTGATACGCGATCCGAAGCCCATTGAGAACAGTGATCCCGCATCCCGTCGTTCATTTACCTGGGCCATGCACCAGCGGTCGCTGAAACCTGCAAGAGAGGTGGCGGCGCAGCTGAATCTGAAAAACGTGACCTCTCTCCTGGATGTGGGAGGCGGCCCCGGTACGTATGCACTGGAGTTTTTGAGGAAACATCCCAAGTTGCACGCGGGTATCTGGGATCGTGCGGATGCCCTGGATGTTGCCCAACAGATCGCCGAACCGCTGCGTCACGGTGCACGACTGTCCTGTCATGCCGGCGACCTGTTCAATGATCCAGTGCCCGGAACGTTTGACGTGATGTGGGTCTCAAACGTAGTGCACATGTTCTCACCGGTCGAAAACCGAACCCTGTTCTACAAACTGAGACGTGCGATTCCCCCCGGCGGACGCATTCTTATTCAAGACACGTTTCTCATGAACAGGCCGGGGTTCAATGTCCTGGAAACGAACCTGTTTGCCATTACGATGCTCCTGTACTCCCGGGCGGGGAATACCTACAGTGCCCAGGAGGTGCAACGATGGCTGACAATTTGCGGATTCCGCCAACCACGGTGTCTTCAGTTGAAAAAGGGAACCGGCGACTGGGACGGCGTTATCATTGAAGCCACCCGGCGTTAGCGAACACTGGGCATTCGCTGGATCACACCTGCCCGGACACACCCTCGCATATCAAGCGGACAGATGGTGCCACCCCAGGTGAAGGAAGACTGGTGACAGAGATTTTACCTGCAACGGATGCGCGAGCGGTCGACAGGGCCGTGGCACTGCTCGAGAGGGGAGATGTCGTGGTGCTTCCTACCGATACGGTGTATGGCATCGCCGCCAGTATCGCAACCGCGTCCGGGATCGAGAAGATTTATGATGTGAAAGCACGCAGCCGGGGCAAGCCTGTCATGATCTATGTCGCCGGCTTTGAACAGTTTCGACAGGTGGTCGTGTATGTGGACGAACAAACCATCGGTGCTCTGCGGAATATCTGGCCTGGGGCAATGGCCGGGATCTTTCTCAAGAATGATGAGGTGGTCCCGGATTACGTGACTGCCGGTATCGGAGCGGTGGCGGTGCGTATTCCCGACAATCGGTTGTGTCTGGATCTGGTGGAGCGGGTCGGCTATCCTGTCGCCATGACCAGTGCGAATGTGTCCGGGATGGTGACGCATGACACCGCGCAGGATGTCGCACGGCAACTCGGCCCGCAGGTTCCGCTGGTGCTGGACGGTGGGCCAAGCCAGCGGAGCAATCCCTCCACCCTGGTTGATTTTACGGGAGCTGTCCCGAGACTGTTGCGCTCAGGTGCGTTGTCTGTTTCGCGGATTCGGCAGTTCCTGCCCGACCTGGAATGGACGTCTGAAACGGAATGGACCGCCTGATCAGGAAAGGAGTACGGATGAGTCGTCAACCATTGCAGACGCCAGCCGATGATGAACTGCAGCGGTATGCCACCTTACGACAACAGGACCCCGAGCTGTTTTCCGTTATCAAACGTGAACGCCAGCGGCGACAGGACAGTCTGGACATGATCGCCTCGGCAAATATTGTCAGCCCCAGCGTCCTTGAGGCCATGGGATCATCCGTTACGGATAATGTGGTGGAAGGGTATCCAGGACAACGCTATTTCAGCGGATGCGAAGAGATGGACAGGCTTGAAAACCTGGCCAAGCGCCGAGCCAGACAATTGTTCGGCGCCGCACATGCCAATGTCCAGCCGTATTCGTGTTCGCAGGCCAATCAGGCGGTGTACTTGTGCAATTTGAAATCCGGTGACCGCATCCTGGGCATGGACCTGAAGCATGGCGGGCATTTGACCCACGGGGCGAAAGGCACCATGGCAGCACGCCATCATGTCAGCTATTCGTATAGTGTCGACCACCACAGCGGGCGCATTGACTACGATCAACTCCTTGCCCGGGCGAAAGAGGTACGCCCGGGTTTGCTTATCGCCGGGGCCAGCGCCTATCCCCGGATCATTGATTTCAAGCGTTTTCGTGAGATTGCTGATGAGGTCGGGGCATTGCTGCTGTGCGATATGGCGCATGTCGCGGGATTGATTGCGGCAGGCCTGCATCCTTCTCCCGTGCCTCATGCGCATTTCGTAACGACGAGCACACAGAAAACGTTGCGCGGGCCGCGCGGCGGGATGATTTTACTCGGCGAGGAGACGGCCGAGGCATTTGCGCAACGCATTGATCGCGCGCTGTTCCCCGGAACTCAAGGTGCCGCGCACATGCACACCATCGCTGCCAAGGCCGTGGCCCTGGGCGAGGCCTTGCAGCCCGATTTTGTCACCTATCAGCACGCGGTGCTCAATAATGCCCGCATCCTGGCCGAGGACCTGATGCAGTACGGCTTTCAGCTCATCACGGGGGGAACGGAGAATCATCTCATGGTTCTGGATTTGAGTCGGCAACGTATCACCGGGGTCGAGGCGGAAAACCGGCTGGCCAGCGTGAACATCATGGTGAATAAGAACCTGATTCCGTACGACCAACATTCCCCACTGGTCTGCAGTGGTATCCGCATCGGAACTGCCGCGATGACATCCCGCGGGTATAGCCAGGAGGACATGCATGCCATCGCGACGATGATTGACAAGATGCTCAGCGATACACCAACGGCCCAGACCATCCGCTCCGTGCGCCAGGAAGTCGCCGCTTTGTGTCTCCGTCACCGGGCCTGGTATCCCCGGGTCAGGGACAGCCATACGGCCACTGCATCGTCTGCAAACTTAATGGAGGTGTTGTAAACATGGGCACGACAAACGAGCCGCAGGCTGCGTCGGAGCAGGCGCGTCGACATTACAACAGCCAGGACGCGCAGAATCTGTACGAGGTAGTCATCGGCGGCGATACGCTCAATCTGGGCCTGTATGACGACCCCACGCGCACGATTGCACAGGCGATGCGGAACACCACCGAGTGGATGGCAGGAAAGGCAGAGGGGCTGACTGCCACGTTCCATGTCCTGGACATCGGCGCGGGCTATGGACCCGCAGCCCGTTACCTGGCCCGGACCTACGGGTGCCATGTTACCTGTCTCAATGTCAGCGAAGAGCAGAATGCCAAAAATCAGGCGATTAATCGACAACAGCATCTCGATCATCTGATTGACGTCGTGCCGGGCAACTTCAAGGCCATGCCCTTGGACGATGCTGTCTTTGATCTGGCCTGGACCCAGGATGCCCTGTTTCATACCGATGACCCGGCCCAAGTGCTGGCGGAAACCTGTCGCGTGCTGAAACCGGGCGGACAATTTCTTCTGATGGATATTCTGCAATCCGACGATTGCCCTGATGGTGCCTTGAAGACGGCACTGAGACGGGTCAATATCCACCATGCGCGTATCAGCTCTTTCCGGTCTTACCAGGAGACGGCGGCTGCACTCGGCTTTGAATGCCGTGAGACGGTTGATTTGTCCCCACACCTGCTGATCCACTACAGCAAATGGAAAGACGCCGTGGCGGAGCATGACGCTGAACTGCGCCGACGCTGTTCAGCAGAATTTCTGGCACTGACGAGAGCCGGATTTGATCACTGGGTGGATGCTGCCGAACAGGGCCTGTTTCAATGGGGCCTGTTGGACCTTCGCCGCCTGTAACGGGACGTCGTCCGGGCAGTCCCATGTCCCCGAGAAGGAAACGCCGATGAATGCCGCAACGATTGTGCAAGCCCACCGCGATCATGTGTTGTTTCCATGGGTGGCCCAGAACAGTGCCCGCACTCCCATCGTGATGGACCGCGCCGAAGGCGTGTACTTCTGGGACAAGACGGGCAAACGCTATCTCGACTTCGCCAGTCAGGTTGTCAATATGAACATCGGTCACAGTCATCCTGCACTGCTGACGGCCCTGCAGCAGCAGGCGCAGACACTGTCCTTTGCGCATCCCGGCGCCGCAACGGATATCAGGGCGAAGGCAGCAGCGAAACTGGCCGCGATGACACCGGGCGATCTGAACAAAACGCTGTTCACCCTCGGGGGCGCCGAGGCGATTGAGAATGCCATTAAAATCGCCCGGCAGTACACCGGCCGGCACAAGATCATCACCCGCTATCGCAGCTATCATGGCGCGTCTCTTGGCGCAGGCACCGCGACCGGCGATCCCAGGCGCCTCTACAGTGAAATGGGGGTGAGTGGCTTTGTGCGTGTGCATGATCCCTATGCCTACCGCTGTCCATTCGGGTACGCGCCGCACGGCAATCCTCAGATTTACATCGATCATGTGATCCAGACGATTGAGTTGGAAGGCCCGCAGACCGTCGCGGCGATCCTGATGGAACCCATCACAGGTTTCAACGGGGTGATTATTCCCCCCGATGGCTACTGGCAGGCCCTGCGGGACTATGCAGACCGGCATGGCATTCTGCTGATCTGCGACGAAGTCCTGACCGGGTTTGGACGCACGGGGAAAATGTTTGCCATCGAGCATTATGGTGTGGTTCCGGACATCATGACCATGGCCAAAGGTCTGACCTGCGGGTATGTTCCTCTGGGAGCCGTCAGTGTCAGACAGCCCATCGCCGATTATTTCGATGAGATTCCTCTTGGCTGTGGACTGACCTTCAGCGGGTATCCCCTGGGTTGCGCGGCTGCCCTGGCCACCATGACCATCTACGAGGAAGAGAATCTGGTGGCGAACAGCCGTCTTCTCGGTGATTATATGGCGGAGTGGCTTCAGCAGATGAAGGCCGCCCATCCTTCCGTGGGGGATGTGCGCAGTCTGGGCCTCTACGGCGTGATTGAGTGCGTTAAAAACCGGGAGACCCGGGAACCGCTGGTGCCGTGGAATGCCAGGCCGGATGAAATGGGGGTGATGAGCGAGATTGGCTCCCGTCTGCTTCAAGGGGGACTGTACACCCTGTTGCGCTGGAACTGGCTGTTCCTGTCACCACCCCTTTGTATTACCCGGGCGCAACTTGATGAAGGCTTTGCCGTGATTGACGAGGCACTGGCCATTGCCGATGCAGCCTGCAATGAATCCGGGAGGACCAGGCATGCCCCTGGATCTGAACAGGAGGCTGTTACGACTTCCTCACGTGGCACCACCGCACGTGCTGGGCATGTGGGGATCATCGGTCTTGGCACCATCGGCGGCAACATGGCCGCTAACCTGCTGAAGCGTGGTTTTAAGCTCTCCGCTTATGACATTGAAGCAACCAGGGCGGACATGGTCACCGCCGCCGGTGCCATGTGGTGTGATTCTGTGCAGGCTGTGGCACGTCAGGCCGATGTCATCATCACTTGTCTGCCGGGGCCGCAACAACTGGAGGCAGTGATGCTCGGCGAGGCAGGCGTGCTGGCCCATGCCAGGCCTGGCGCGATCTGGCTCGACACGGGCACGAACTCCATCGACACCATGAAGACGATTTCGACCCGTGCCAGCGAATGCGGCATCGCATCCATTGCTGCACCGGTGTCGGGCGGGGCAAAAGCCGCCGAGACAGGCACGCTCTCCATGTTTGTCGGCGGTCACAGCGAGTCATTCGAGAAAGTCAAGGGGGTGCTGGAAGCGGTAGGCGAGCACATTTATTATGTCGGAACGTTTTCCAACGCCGTGATCGTGAAGCTGCTAATCAATTATCTGTGCTTCGTCAATGCCAAGGCTATCGGCGAAGTCCTCTCTCTGGGCAGGGAAGCCGGTCTTGATCTGCACCAGCTCGTGACAATGGTCCAGTCAAGCGCCGGCAACAGCTGGGTGATGGAAAAAGTCGTTCCCGCATTGCTGAAGGATGGATCAGGGCCGGGATTCACTCTGAATCTGGCCTTTAAAGACGCTCGTTTAATCAATGAACTGAACACGATCTTTGCCACGGCGCCCCTTGAATCCGGCAAGCGACTGTGCGAGATTTTCGAGCATGCCTGTTCCGTGTATGGCGGCGAGGAAAGTTTTGTGAGCATTATTCATGCGGAGCGATAACGGGATGACATCCCATGGATTCCCGCTCAACTCACTGCGGGAATGACGGAGGGGGGGCTTTTTCATGTGAGGAATCATCCAAAGCCCACTACCTGCCAGGTCGCAACACGACAAAAAATGTCCTCGACTCTCGAAGAATCCGGAGCAGTACGGTCTCTCCAGGATTGATCGCGTCCAGCTCCCGGCGGAATGCCTGGATGGTGGGCACGGCCACTCGGTTCACTTCCTCAATCACATCGCCTTTTCGGACATTTTCTGCGTGTGCAACGCTTCCCCGTGCCACGTGTACGACCAGAATGCCCGTGTCCCGTTTGAGGGCAAACCGTTCGACCAGCGCGTCGGTGATGGGAGACACGTCAAGACCCAGATCAATTTCAGTGGCGGTGGGGGAGGGCGAGGCTCCGATGACCATCTCCTGTTTGCTGCCAAGGAAAACGGGGAGTTGAAGCGGGTGTCCATCCCGTATGACGTGGACCATCACCTCCTGGCCAGGCAGAAAACCTGCCACCACACGGGATAACTGGCTGGTGGAGCTCAGTCGTTCGTTCCCGATTTGCGTGATGATATCCCCGGATTGGATGCCCGCGTGAGCCGCCGGCTCGTTGGCAAACACTTCGTCGACCACGATGCCCATGCCGTCCGGAACATTGAATTGTTCCGCAAGTTGCGGGGTCAACGACTGAATGCCAACCCCAAGCCACCCACGAACCACCCTGCCGTCCGTTTTGAGCTGCTGGATGATACGGTTGGCCATGTTGGACGGAATGGCAAAGCCGATGCCCTGAGCAAAGCTGATAATGGCCGTGTTGATCCCGATGACTTCGCCCCGCAGGTTAAAGAGAGGCCCGCCTGAATTGCCGGGATTGATGGACGCATCAATTTGAATGAAGTTTTCGTAACGGGACACATTCATGTTTTCCCGGCCAATTCCGCTCACGATTCCCAGGGTCACGGTCTGATCCAATCCAAACGGATTGCCCACGGCCAGAACCCATTGCCCGATCTTGACCTTGCTGGAATCGCCGAACTGGACGCTTGGCAGTGGGCTGGTTGCCCGAACTTTCAACAGGGCAAGATCGGTGTCTGGATCCCGGCCCACGATGTCCGCAATGAGGGTCGACTGGTCAGGGAAATGGATTTCCGCATTCAAGCCGTTGCCAACCACGTGGTTATTGGTGACGATATAGCCATCTTCATGGATGACCACACCAGAACCCGCCCCCGGAACACGCATGTCGCTCTGACGCGGCGTGCCACCTGGTCGAGGCGCAGTTCTGATGGCGGAAACCCCAACGACCGTGGGGGTGACATGTTCGGCCAACTGCGTGATCGCTTTCTGAATTTCCTCCAGAACCTGAAGCCCTCGAGACTCCTCAACGGGTTTGACGTGAGCACCATGAGCCGGACCCGGCACGCACAGGGCAATCAGCACACCATACAGCAGGGGGAGGCAGGATTGAGACAGCCATGCAAGCCATGAGCACGACGTCGGCTTTGGACAACCATTGCCTGTCACGGGGATGGATGGGATATGGGAGGATCGGGCAACGCCCAACGTGTACCGATTGCCGAACTGGCTGGAATATGGCCAAATCATTGCCCGGTCACACAAACTGTTAATGTCGGATAAGAAGTATTATGTCAAATTACAGATTTGCCTTGAAATTGTCCCAGCCGTGACTCTGTCCCGTTCATCAGACGCACGATATTGCCTTTATGCCTGACAATAACCAGTATGCCAAGCAGCGCACTGAAAATCGTGAACTCCAGGTCGAATGTCATGAACCAGCTACATACCGGAAGCGCACCGAAGGCCATAAGTGCTCCGCCCGAAGAATATCTCCACACACCCACGGCTACCGCCCACAGGGCCACCAGTACCATCCCCAGTTGCGGGTGAAGCCCGGCAATACCGCCCAGCCCCGTGGCAACGCCCTTTCCGCCGCGAAATTTGAGAAACACCGGAAAGAGATGACCCAGGACCACAGCAAGGACGGCCATGAGCACCCACGGACCAGGTATTGCTGCACGCTGCACACCCCAACCCACCAGCCAGCCTTTTCCCATGTCACCGATTAACGTGAGGATGCCCACGGTCTTCCCCGACACACGCAGCACATTCGTGAAACCGATATTGTGACTGCCCGCCTGCCTGGGGTCTGGCGTCCCGCAGACACGCGACAGGACAATGCCAAAGGGAATGGAGCCAAGAACGTAGGCGGCAAGACAGATAAGGAATCCCTGTATCTCAGGCGATATGGACAATCAGGCTGTTCCTCCCTGTTTGACAAGCTCGTTCCAGGCATCGCGCATGTACTGTCCGGCAGAAATGAGGGAAAATGCCAGCGCCGCATACAGGGCCACGGTACCTGCCTGGTGGAGCGTGATGATGGGGAAGATGGACAGGGACAACGCCCCTTCCAGTGTCAGCAGTATGATCGCCGTCATCTGACACACCACCTTATATTTTCCCAGCGTGCCGGCAGCGATGACGAGCCCCTGGCTGGCTGCCGCTGCCCGGACGCCAGTCATGGCCAGTTCACGCACAATGAGCATGATGGCCAGCCATGCCGCAACCCGCTGGAACTGAACAAGGAGCACCAGTCCGGCGATCACAAGACATTTATCGGCAATAGGGTCGAACAGACGGCCGATTCTGGTGACTTGCGCACGTTGTCGTGCGATATATCCGTCCAGCAGGTCGGTGAACGCTGCCAGGCCGAAAACCGCGGCCGCGGCAATAGACCGGCTCGCCGTTGGCGTGGAGAAGAATCCAACATACACTGGAATCATCAGTATACGCCCAAAGGTCAGCACGTTAGGAAGGTTGAACATCTGTTCAACCCTGATCGTGTTTGAGGCTGACTCCGGCGAGGCCGGTTCTGGTTGAAATGGAATCACGTTTGCAGGTAACCGGGCCAGTGAGCTGTGGTCAGACGGTGTGACATGTGATGATACAGGAACACGGTTACAGGGTGACAGCCGATCCTTTGCCGGACGCCAGGCAGACCTGCTGCAATTCTTCAAGTAAAACTTTCAGTTTGTGAAGCGGGACCATCGTGGGGCCATCCGACAGGGCGTCATCCGGGTGCGGATGCACTTCCATGAAAAACCCGTCGCAGCCCGCGGCGGCGGCCGCGCGTGCCAGTGGTGCAATAAACTCACGTTGCCCCGATGATTGTCTGCCCATGCCTCCGGGCAGTTGGACACTGTGCGTGGCGTCAAAAATCACCGGACAGCCCAACCCGCGCATGACCGGGAGCGATCGCATATCAACGGCTAAATTGTTGTAGCCGAACGAACATCCTCGCTCGGTGAGCAGGATATGTTTCGTTCCGCTTTCCTCCAGTTTGTTGACGACATTGCGCATGTCCCAGGGAGAAAGAAACTGGCCCTTTTTGACGTTGACGGGTTTGCCGGTCTGTGCTGCGGCAATGAGAAGGTCGGTCTGTCGGCACAGGAACGCGGGAATCTGGACCACGTCCACGACCTGCCCTGCCTGCTGAGCATCCGCCACGCTGTGCACGTCGGTCAGGACGGGAATGCCCACGGTATCTTTCACGGTCTGCAGAATGGCCAGGCCTTCGTGAATGCCTGGCCCCCGATATGAATCAATGGCGCTTCGGTTTGCTTTATCGTACGACGATTTGAAGACACAGGGGAACCCGACTTCACGGGCAATCCCGGCAATGGCAAACGCCGTCTCGATAACAAGTTCTTTGCTCTCAATCACACACGGGCCAGCAATCAGGACATGGGGGTGACGCCCTCCGACCCGCACGTTGCCGACGGAGACATCCCGTGTCATCCGGGGTGTGGTGTTCTTGTGGCCTTCCGTTGCCATTCCCGTATCTCTCCATGCCGGGGACCGTCCCATGCTCCATCGCACCGACTGCGCCTGCGTGCGAGAACGGGAACCGTCGCATCCCTCCCCTGCTGTTCTTTGCCACGGGAAGCACGGACGTGCCTGTCCCGCTCTGGATGTTATCCCTCCCACCAACCACGCCTGCGGGTGAAGGCCCGCGCATGACTACTGGCCAACTTTGTGTTTCAACGCAGCCTGAATGAACGCGCAAAACACAGGATGAGGGGCATGCGGTCGTGAATGATACTCGGGATGGAACTGGGTCCCGACAAACCAGGGATGGTGGTTCAATTCAATCATTTCGACCAGGTGCCCGTCGGGCGACAGGCCACTCAGTATCAGATCGCCTGTCGCGAAGTGTTCGCGGAACTCGTTGTTGAATTCGTAGCGATGCCGGTGTCGTTCGTGAATGTCAGTGGTCCCGTAGATTCGTCTGGCGAGTGAGCCTTCCCGCAGACGGCAGGGATAGGCTCCGCGTCGCATGGATCCGCCCTTGTCCTCAATGGTCCGCTGTTCGGGAAGGAGGTCTATCACGTTGTATGGCGTGTCCGCGTCAAATTCGGTGCTGTTGGCACCGGGCAGTCCTGCCATGTGACGGGCCCATTCAATGACCGCGCACTGCATACCCAGACAGAGGCCGAGAAACGGAATGTTCTTCTCTCTGGCATAGCGCACGGTCGTCACCTTGCCCTCAATACCCCGCGTGCCAAAGCCGCCCGGGATGAGAATGCCGTCGGCTCCGCTTAAGCATCGTTCCACACCGGACTGGTCAAGCGTCTCGGATTCAATCCAGCGAAGGTTGATACGGGTATCGTGGGGAAGCCCACCATGTGTAAGCGCCTCTGACAAACTCTTATAGGATTCTTTGGACTGCACGTATTTGCCGACTACCGCAATGGTGACTTCATGGGCTGGATGTTTGAGTTTGTGAACCATCGCATCCCACTGACGGAGGTTGGGCTGACCGGCTTCCAGTTGCAGGAAGTGCACGATCAGGTCATCAAGCCCTTCCTTCCGCAACACGATGGGAACCTCGTAGACGGAGTCCACGTTTTTTGCGGTGATCACCGCGCCTTTGGACAGGTTGCAGAACAACGCGATCTTGTCTTTCACCTCCGGCGACAGAAACCGGTCGGTCCGGCACAGCAGGATATGAGGCTGGATGCCGATTTCACGAAGTTTGTTGACGGAGTGTTGTGTGGGTTTGGTCTTTAACTCTCCGGCGGTCTCAATGAAGGGGACAAGGGTGAGGTGAATATACAGGACGTTTTCACGACCCACGTCGAATGGCATTTGCCGGATGGCCTCGAGAAACGGCAGGCTTTCAATATCTCCAACCGTCCCCCCGATTTCCACAATCACCACATCCGTGCCGCGTGCCACGCTGGTAATGGTCCGTTTGATTTCGTCCGTGATATGCGGAACGACCTGAACCGTGGCCCCCAGATACTCGCCGCGACGCTCTTTTTTGATGACCGAGTCGTAAATGCGGCCGGTCGTGCAATTATTGTTCTTCGAAAGCGTGAGGTTCGTGAACCGCTCGTAATGTCCAAGGTCGAGGTCTGTCTCTGTCCCATCATCCGTGACGTAGACTTCCCCGTGCTGATAGGGGTTCATGGTACCGGGATCCACGTTGATGTAGGGGTCAAGTTTGAGAAAGGACAGCGTAAGGCCCCGGCTTTCCAGGAGATGTCCAATGGATGCCGACGCCAACCCCTTCCCCAGGGAGGACACCACACCGCCGGTCACGAAAATGAATTTGCTCACGTGTCTCGTGTCCTCCCACGGCGTGGCCTCATGTACCCGTTCCATCATGTGACTGGCTCTGCCACGTGTCGTTGGCCGTGCGCAGGTCCTCTGGTGTATCAATCCGAAGCGATGCTTGGGCGGTGTTCCATACGTGAACGGGAATCCCGTGTTCCAGTGCCCGCAGTTGCTCGAGTTGTTCCGCCTGCTCCAGCGGCCCGCTCGGCAATGCGGCAACACGATGCAGGGTCTCACGACGGAAAATATACACTCCCACATGCAGCGAGGCCAAGGGCTGGATGGACGGGTCGGATGCCCGATCGCGCACGTGCGGGATTGGGGATCGTGAAAAATACAGGGCTTTCCCCTGCCGGTCAGTGACAACCTTCACGAGGGATGGGTGAACAAATTCCGTCAGGTCGGTGAACGGGCGACAGAGTGTGCCCATTTCCGCATCGCTGGCCAGAAACGGAGTGATGACATCCGCAACGAGAGCCGGAGATGCCGGAATTTCATCGCCCTGGAGGTTGACGACCACGTCACAGGGGATATCGCGGATGGCCCGGGCCACACGATCCGTCCCCGTCCGGCATGGCTCGGTGATCATCATGGAACAGCCGCCACATGTCCGGACCGTTTCGTGAATACGTGCGTCGTCCGTTGCCACCAACACCCGGGTCACATGGGGAACCCGTGCGGCCTGCTCATAGACGTGATGGATCAGGGGCTTGCCCTGCAGCAGCGCTAAGGGTTTGCCGGGAAATCTGGAGGAGGCATGACGGGCCGGGATGACGATGACGATGACAGGCTGTTTAGTGGCGGTCACGTCGCATGGCCTCTCGCAGTTGCATGATGGTAATGGCGGCGGTGCCGAGCATGCCCACAGCGACCCCGGCGGCATGGTTGGCGATCACTGCGCTTTCCCGGATGGAGGCACCCGCGCTGATGGCCAGGGCCAGCGTGCCGACCAGGGTATCCCCGGCGCCCGTGACATCATACACTTCCCTGGCCCGTGCCCGAATGTGCCAGCTCTGACCCGTGGCTTCACACAGGCTGATCCCCTGCTCGCCCCTGGTGACCAGCACGGCGTCACAGCCAAGTTGTGTGCGGAGGTGGTGGCCGATGTCGTGGATGGATGCGTCGTCACGCGCCGTACGGCCTGCGGCCTGCTCGGCTTCCAGATGGTTGGGCGTGATGATGGTGACCCCCTGGTAATACGGCACATGGGCGACTTTAGGATCAACAAGAACGGGAACACGATGTGTGCGAGCCAACGGGGCAAGTCTGGCCATCAGCGAAGACGTGATCGCCCCCTTGCAGTAATCCGATACCACGATACAGGACAGCGACGTGAGGTGTGTTTCAATGTAACGCATCATCGACCTGGTGCATGTGTGTGGCACGTCATGGCACTGCTCGATATCGTAGCGAACGACATGCTGGCGATGAGCAACGACCCGGGTTTTTTGTGTGGTGGGCCGTGTGGGGTCAACCAGAATCCCCGGACGATGGTGTTGGTGTAGGCGCAAGGCCCCGATCAGGGCCTGTCCTGCGTCGTCGGCACCAATGACGCCGCAAAGCAGGGCCCGACCTCCCAGTGACAGGATATTGTTGTACACATTGGCGGCTCCTCCTGGTTGCAGAGATTCCCGTTCCACATGCAGGACGGGGACAGGAGCCTCGGGAGAAAGCCGGGTGGTGGCACCCCAGATGTAGCGATCAAGCATGAGGTCGCCGAGCACGAGCACGTTGCCGCTGGAGAACCGACGAAGGTACCGTTCCAGCCTGGTCGGGGTAATCGTCGGACCCGCCTCAGGGCCGCAGTCAGGGCTGCTTCCGCGGGAGGCCGGTGCCCGGGTGCCAGCACGAGGGCTTCCTCTCCCACGGGGCTTACTCAATGCCTTTGCCAATGCGATTCCACCGCACCCATTCCGTCCACGGGCCTCGACCATTCCATGACCAGTAGATGAGAAACGCGCGCCCTTTGATTTTATGCCGTTGGACGTATCCCCAGAAACGACTGTCCAGGCTCTGATCGCGGTTGTCCCCCATGACAAAATAGGAATCGTCCGGAACGGTGAGGGGGCCGAAGTTATCCCGGGGATTGATCCGGCCATCAATCACGCCGGGATCCACGCGTTGGGTGAACGCGGCATCGTGCAACGGGGCGCCATTGACATACACGACTTTATTTTCAATACGGATGGTGTCTCCGGGCACCCCGATGATGCGTTTAATAAAATCTTTCTGCTCGTCTTCCGGGTACCGGAACACAATCACGTCTCCCCGCTCGGGTGCGTCAAAGGCAATGAGCGGGTTGGAAGCATAGCAGGTGACGGGGGGAAACGAGATCGTCCATTCGCACTCCCCGGGGAGCTGCAGACCATAGGCGAGTTTGTTGACCAGGATGTGATCGCCGATCAACAAACTGGGAATCATGGACCCCGAGGGGATCTTGAAAGCCTGGACCACAAACGCGCGGATGGTCAAGGCCAGGATCACCGCGATGAGCATGGCTTCGGCATATTCCCGCCACAGCGATTTTTTCGGTGTGGTCCCCTCGTCCGCACCGGAAGACGCACGACCGGTGCTCGTATCGGGGTTCGTGGAAGCGGGATCAGGATCGGAGACAGGGGCCGGATTCGAATCGGTCATGCATCATCCCTGACTTTCAGCAGTGCGAGAAAGGCTTCCTGCGGGATGTTCACGCGCCCGAGTTGCTTCATCCGTTTCTTGCCTTCTTTCTGTTTTTCCCAGAGCTTCCGTTTGCGTGTGATGTCTCCTCCGTAACACTTCGCGGTGACGTTTTTCTTGAGGGCGGACACCGACTCGCGCGCGATGATCCGTTTGCCGATCGCGGCCTGAATGGCGACTTCAAACATTTGCCTGGGAATCAATTCCTTCATTTTTTCCACTAACTGACGACCACGGGCCACCGATTTGGTTTTGTGCGTGATAAACGACAGGGCGTCAACGGTTTCGCCGTTCAGCAGCAGATCGAGTTTCACCAGTTCCGATTCCCGGTAATCGGCGAACTCATAATCCAGCGAGGCGTAGCCCTGGGTGCGGGATTTCAGTTTGTCGTAAAAATCCATCACCATTTCGTTCAGCGGCAGGTCATAGACCACCATGATGCGGGTGGGATCCAGGTACTGCATACTTTTCTGGATGCCCCGTCGCTCCTGACAGAGGGAGATAATGTTGCCGGCGTACCGTTCCGGCGCAACAATCGTGGCCAGGATAAACGGCTCTTCGGTGGTCACAATGGTTTCGGGTTCGGGAAATCTGGCGGGATTGTCAATGTCCAGTGTCGCCCCGTTTTGGGTTCGGATGCGGTAAATCACGGTGGGCGCCGTGCTGATGAGGGCCAGGTCATACTCACGGTGCAGACGTTCGCGAATGATTTCCATGTGCAGCAACCCCAGGAACCCGCACCGGAAGCCGAAGCCCAGCGCCAGCGACGATTCCGGTTCATACACAAACGAGGAATCGTTGAGACGGAGTTTGTCGAGTGAGTCCCGAAGGTTTTCATAGTCCGCATGATCCACGGTGTACAGCCCGCAGAAGACCATGGGTTTCACCTCGCGATAGCCCGGGAGCGGCACATCTGTCGGGCGGTCGGCCTGGGTCAGCGTGTCCCCGATTTTGGTATCGGATACGTCCTTCATGCCGGCGACAACGTAGCCCACGGCCCCGACCTCCAATGCCGCGATTTTTGTGCGTTTGGGGGAAAACACCCCAACCTCCGAGACCTCAAACGTGCGTCGCGTGGACATGAGCCTGATCGTCATGCCAGGTTTAATCACACCATGGACAATACGAACCAGCACAATGGCCCCCTGATAACTGTCAAACCAGGAATCAAACACCAGCGCCTTGAGCGAGGCATCAACGGATCCCGCGGGCGGAGGCACGTGCTGGACGACGGCGTTCAGGACTTCGTCCACCCCAATCCCCTGCTTGGCACTGACCAGGAGAGGATCATGGGCGTCCAGTCCGAGGACCTCGACAATCTGCTGCCGCACGCCTTCGATGTCGGCACTGGGCAGGTCAATCTTGTTAATCACAGGAAGAATCACGAGATTGTTGGCCATGGCGAGGTACACGTTGGAGATGGTCTGGGCTTCCACGCCCTGTGTGGCATCAACCAGCAACACGGCGCCCTCACAGGCCACCAGACTCCTCGAGACTTCATAGGTGAAGTCCACATGCCCGGGGGTGTCAATGAGATTCAATTGATAGTTCTGTCCGTCATGGGCCTTGTACATCGTGGTGACCGCACGGGCCTTGATGGTAATGCCACGCTCGCGTTCCAGATCCATGTCATCCAGGATCTGATCACGGAATTCCCTTGTGCTAATGGCGCCGGTTAACTCCAGGAAACGATCGGCCAGGGTGGATTTCCCGTGGTCAATATGGGCAATGATGGAAAAGTTGCGGATAGCGGAAATGTTGTTCATGGTAACCGCGGGGGCCGAGGCTGTTCTGGATACGGGGGTACGGTACAATCCGCCGATTCTATGAAGGTTCCGATGTCTTGTCAAAGAGAGAATGCGTTCCTATAATCCCATTCTCCTCCGGCAGCACAAGGATGCGGAGGGTGGTCTGCACCGTAGAACGTGATGCAGGAATGTCCCGGTGAAACCGTCGAAACACATGGTCAACAGGAAGTCCGGCCGTAGAGGCCATGTCCCGTGTGAGCCGGCGTGGTCGTCACGGCTGGCACAATGGGACAGGCAGTATGTGTGGCACCCGTTCACACAGATGAAAGAATGGGTGGAGCATACCCCGCTGATTATCGAAACAGGGAAGGGATCCTGGCTCTACGATGATCGTGGCAACAGGTATCTGGATGGCACGTCGTCCATCTGGGTCAATCTGCATGGACACCGGCACCGCACCATTGACGCCGCCATTCGTCGGCAGCTCGGCAAAGTGGCCCACAGCACGTTGTTGGGCGCCGCCAGCCCTCCCTCCATTCTGCTGGCTCGAGCACTGGTCAGGCTTGCCCCGAAAGGGCTGAGGCGCGTGTTTTATTCAGATAACGGCTCCACGGCCGTCGAAGTGGCCCTGAAAATGGCCGTGCAGTACTGGCAGCAGCAACGCCCGCCACGGGTACAACGCAAGGAATTTGTCCGTCTGGATGCCGCTTATCATGGCGATACCGTGGGGAGCATGAGCGTGGGCGGGGTGGAGCTCTTTCGTCAACGGTTTCGGTCTCTGATCTTTCCCACCCATTCCATTGATGCTCCCTACTGCTATCGCTGCCCTCTGCAGTTACAGTTTCCCTCATGCGGGATGGCCTGTCTGGATCCTCTGGAACGGGTGTTGAAGCGACGACGTGCCCACATTGCCGGAGTGATGGTCGAGCCTGTGGTGCAGGCAGTGGCTGGAATGATTACGCACCCTCCGGGCTATCTCTCACGCGTACGAGCCTTGTGCACCCGCTACAATGTCCTGCTGATCGCCGACGAAGTCGCCACGGGGTTTGGCCGAACCGGCACCATGTTCGCATGCGAACAGGAACAGGTCACGCCGGATCTGCTGTGCCTGGCCAAGGGGTGCACCGGCGGGTATGTGCCGCTCGGTGCCACCCTCGCCACGGACAACATTTATGAGGCATTTCTGGGAGAGTATCGTGACCGCAGAACCTTTTTCCACGGGCACAGCTATACGGGCAATGCGCTTGGCTGCGCCGCGGCACTGGCCAACCTTGAGGTGTTCAGAAAAGAGAAGACGCTGGTCCGTGTCCGGAAACATGCTGGACTGCTGCGGACCCTGCTGCAGGCCCTGGCGGCGATCCCAATCGTGGGAGATATCCGCCAGCGCGGGCTGATGGTGGGCATTGAGCTGGTCATCAACAAAGCCTCCCGCAAACCCTTCCCCTTTTCCGCGCGCATGGGTGATCGCGTGGCCATGGAATGTCGTCATCGCGGCCTTCTTCTTCGGCCCATCGGGAACGTGGTGATCCTCGTTCCCCCACTGGCCGCGTCGGAGCGGGAGTTGCGTCGGATGGTCCATATCCTGACCGCAGCATGCCAGGCAGTCTGTTCGACACCGGGTGTGGCCCGACGATGAAGGTTGATCCCGCCATTGCGGCTCGCGATGCCCTGGGCCGGGCCTATGCCCATGACGCGATTGGCGACGCGTGCGCCGACATCGAAGCGGCAGAAGAGGTGTTTTCTTCCGAGACGGGCGTCGAGGCGACACGCGCCTATGAAACCCTGCTGGCCATTGGCGAACGACTGCCGCAGGCACAGGCATTCCAGGAATTTTTGATCTTTGCCACGTGGCAGCAGGCGACTGAGGAAACCCACCCCCGCCATTTCAGGAAGGGCGTGCAACTGACCCGGCAGTTTCTTGATCGGTTTGGCCCCCACATTCAGGGGACCGACGTGCAGGAACGTGTCACAGCGATTCAGCGTTCATTTCAGAGAGGACTGGGCAGACAGGTCGACGAGATGCGGGATGAGTACGACCGGGATGCTCTGCATGGAGGCGATTAACGAGACACGGGATGGAGCCGGGACAGGGCATCGATTCCCCTCCCCGTCTGGTGTGCCGGACCGTGACTACTGCAGGACCACCGCTGCACCCGTCGCGACGCGCAAGGCATGCGCGGCATGGGTTTCTTTCATAAACACTTCAAGATAACCGATGCTGTTGATCAGCGCGTCCGGTTTGTCAGGGGAGCCCTGCGCGTAATGCGTTTTCAGACTGTCAATGGTCGCCCCGCCGATGGTCAACGTCATATCCTGCCGCCCGCCGGCACGTGATCCCGCCTGCTCCGCTTTCCACGTCTGCCATGCGGCAAGATCCGCGGGCGTGATGTTGGTGATCAGGTTGCCGAAATGATCGATATAGACGACGCGACCATGCAGGGCCCCGTCGCGTATTTCGGGTTTGGGAATCCGGAGCCTGTGGTAGTCGGACACCAGACGGCCGTAGGCTCCTGGTGGGTGTCCCCGTGTCAACCAGGCAGCCGACGGAGCAAAGACATCCCGCCCGTCGAAGGTGGCACCTTCCGCATCCAGGCACAACTGACGATTTTCAATCTGCCGGACCTCCACGGCGTGCTCGTGTTCAATCACAGAGGTCAGCACGCCGTTGTCGGGCGCGACAAAAAAATATCGCGAGGTGGTGACCAGCAATCCACGGCGGGATGATCCCACGCCCGGATCCACGACCACGACATGCACGGTGCCATCGGGAAAATAATGATAACAGGCATTCAGAAGAAAGGCCGCTTCGTCAATGGCATGTGGGGTGATGGTATGGGAGATGTCAACGACACGTGCCTGGGTATTGATACCCAGCATGACGCCTTTCATGCTGGCGACGAAGTAGTCCCGTTCGCCGAAGTCTGTCAGTAACGTCACGACGGAGATGGCAGATGGCATGGCTATTCCCGAAAAAAAATGTCCTGGATTTCGTACTCAATCATGCCCGCCGGGAGGGTGACCTGCACCACGTCTCCCACGTGACAGCCAATGAGTTGACGTCCCAGAGGAGATTGTACGGAGATCAAGCCGTTTTTCACATCGGCTTCTTCCTGCCCCAACAGGGTGTAGGTTTTCAGTTCATCTGATTCCAGGGCTCGAATGCGGACGGTCGTGCCGAAGACCACGGTGTCGCTGGTGCCCGTGCCAATCTCAATGACATCCGCCTGCCCCAGTTTCTGTTCGATTTCACCGATGCGTGTATCGAGGAAAGCCTGGCGTTCCTTGGCGGCTTTGAATTCGGCATTTTCCCGCAAATCGCCATGTTCGCGGGCTTCGGCGATGTCCTGAATGTTCTTGGGGCGATCCACCTTCCGCAAACGTTCCAGTTCGGTTTTGAGGGCCTCATAGCCTTTGGGGGTCATCGGAATGCGCATGGCTGACTCCATGTTGTCCTGTCCATCTCCTGCTCCATGTCAGGTGGTGTGATAGGCCTGTAACGGTTTGATCGTGAGTGCTGATTTCTGCATGGCCTCAATGGCCGTTACGGCTGCCCGAACGCCCTGAATCGTGGTGAAATAGGGGATGTTCTGTCGGACAGCCTCTCGTCGAATGGACCGTGAATCGTCCTGCGAGGACGAGGTGCCCACGGTGTTGATGACCATCTGCACCTGGCGGTCTTTAATGTGATCCACCAGATGTGGACGTCCTTCGTGAACTTTGTTGACCGTGGTGACGGTCAGACCGTGATTGATCAGATACGACGCCGTGCCACGTGTGGCCTGAATGCTGAACCCCAATGCCTGTAATTGTCTGGCGATGGGAACCGTGCCGGCTTTGTCTCCGTTTTTCATGCTCATGATGACGATGCCCGCCCGGGGCAGACTCAGACCCGCGGCGGCCTGTGATTTGGCAAAGGCCCACCCGAAGTCCAGGTCAATCCCCATCACTTCCCCTGTCGAGCGCATTTCAGGGCCTAACAGGACATCGGCGTTCCCGAATTTGGTGAAGGGGAACACCGATTCCTTGACCGCGATATGCGAGATTGTCGGAACGGTGGTACCGTGCAGCTCCCGCAGTGAATGCCCCATCATGACTTTCATGGCAAGTTTGGCCAGCGGGACGCCAATGGCCTTGCTGACAAACGGGACCGTACGCGACGCCCGTGGATTGACTTCCAGGATGGAGATGTCGTCGCCCTGCACGGCAAACTGCACGTTCATGAGCCCCACCACACGCAGGTGGCGTGCCAGCGTGACCGTTTGCGTGCGAATCCTGTCAATCACGTCTGCGGGAAGAGAATGAGGGGGCAGGGAGCACGCAGAATCGCCTGAATGAATGCCGGCTTCTTCGACATGCTCCATAATGCCGGCGACGATCACGTCGGTTCCATCGGCGACTGCGTCGACGTCCACTTCAATGGCATTGATCAGACACTGGTCTATGGACAGCGGATACTGGTCGGTTGTCACAATGTGGCGTGCGATGTAGAGACGAAGCGCGTCCTCATCATAGACGATCTGCATGGCACGCCCGCCCAGCACGTATGAAGGACGCACGATGACCGGATAGCCGATCTGCGCGGCAATGGCACAGGCGTCTTCGTCAGACCGGGCGGTGCCGTTCCGGGGCTGCCGCAGGCTCAGTGCGGTGATGAGAGCACTGAACCGCTCGCGATCTTCGGCTCGATCAATCGCGTCGGGTGTGGTGCCAAGAATCGGGATCCCTGCTCGTTCCAAGGGCAGTGCCAGCTTGAGCGGTGTTTGTCCGCCAAACTGCACGACGACCCCCACGGGCTTTTCAACATCCATGACGTTGAGCACATCTTCCTCGGTCAGGGGTTCAAAGTAGAGCCGGTCGGACATGTCATAATCCGTGCTCACGGTTTCGGGGTTGCAATTCACCATGATCGTTTCCAGGCCCAGCTCCCGCAAGGCCAGCGTGGCATGGACGCAGCAGTAATCGAATTCAATCCCCTGCCCGATTCGATTCGGTCCGCCACCCAGGATCACGACCTTGTCCTGATCCGTCGGACGTGATTCACAGGCCCGGCCATAGGTAGAATACAAATAGGGTGTCAGCGCTTCAAACTCGGCGGCACAGGTATCCACACGCGCATAGGTGACCTGGTGAGCAGACTGGTGGGTGGTGCGGAACCCACGGAGGGCCGCCGCGGTGGTGTGCAGTAATTGCGCCAGTCGTTGATCTGAAAATCCAAGACGTTTGGCCTCATTGAGCCGCGCGTGCCAGTCTGCGTCATGGACAATCGTTGATGGGAGCTCCCTGTTCACCTCCCCGCCGTTGCCGCCAGGCGATGGAACGGACAGGCGGGCATGACGCAGCAGAACCTGTTCATACCGCACAAGCTCGTCTATCTGATCGAGAAACCAGGGGTCAATGTGCGTGACGGTTGCGATCTCCTGTTTGGGAATCTGCACGCGCAGCCCGTCCGCGATATGCCAGGGACGATCCGGATGGGCCGAGGCCAGGGCTGTGCGAATCCGTTCCAGCCTGTCGGGGTCCACACGATCGCCCGGCACGTGCCGGTCCAGCCCGTGGAGAGATGTCAGGCCACAGCGGTCTGTTTCCAGAGACCGCAGGGCTTTGTGAAAGGCCTCCTTGAACGTACGTCCCAATGCCATGGCCTCGCCAACAGATTTCATTTGCGTCGTGAGCGTCGCATTCGAGTCATGGAATTTCTCAAAGGCAAAGCGTGGAATTTTGACGACCACGTAGTCAATGGTGGGTTCAAATGAGGCTTTCGTCACCTGCGTAATGTCATTGACCAGTTCGTCCAGGGTGTAGCCCACGGCTAATTGAGCCGCAATTTTCGCAATGGGGAATCCCGTGGCTTTCGAGGCCAGGGCCGAACTTCGTGAGACGCGTGGATTCATTTCGATGACGATCATCTCCCCGTTGGCCGGGTTGAGGGCAAATTGAATGTTCGAGCCGCCGGTATCAATGCCAATTTCCCGGATAATGCGGATGGCCGCGTCTCTCATACGCTGATATTCTTTATCCGTCAGGGTCATGGCCGGTGCCACGGTAATGCTGTCTCCGGTATGCACACCCATGGCGTCCACGTTTTCGATGGGACAGACGATGACAACGTTGTCGTGCCGATCACGCATGACTTCCAGTTCATACTCTTTCCACCCGATCAGGGAACGTTCAATCAGCACCTCGCCGACCGGACTGGTGAGCAGGGCCCAATCCACATCGCGTTCAAATTCCTCGCGTGTGCAGGCGATGTTTCCGCCGGCACCGCCCATGGTGAATGAGGGGCGGACAATCGCGGGAAATCCAATGCGGTCCACAAACCTGATGGCCTCGTCGCGGCTCCGGATCAGCCGACTCGGCGGCGTGGCCACTCCGATGCGCTGCATGGCGTGTTTGAAGGCTTCCCGATCTTCAGCTTTGTGAATGGCTTCGTCGCCAGCCCCGATGAGCCGTGTGTGGTGCCGTGCGAGAATGCCCCGCCGGTGCAGGTCGATGGAGACGTTCAGCGCCGTTTGTCCACCCATGGTGGGCAACAGCGCATCGGGACATTCACGCTCAAGAATGTGTTCCACGACTTCAGCGGTAATGGGCTCAATGTAGGTACAATCCGCTACGTCAGGATCTGTCATGATCGTAGCGGGATTGCTGTTCAGAAGCACGACTTCATACCCTTCCCGTTTGAGTGCCTTGCATGCCTGGGTGCCGGCGTAATCGAATTCGCAGGCCTGACCGATCACAATAGGCCCGGAGCCAATCAGAAGAATACGCCGCAGGTCGTCTCGTCTCGGCATGGAACGTCAGGTCGTCGCGTAGGACAGTGGATCGGTGTACAGCTGTTGCGGGAGGGAGAGCGGCGTCAGCGGGATGGCTTCCCGTTCGATATCGTTCAGTTCCGGCCGATAATGGGGCAGGACCTCCGGAAGCCAGCCTTCAATGTTACGAATGCGCATGACGTCCGAGGGGTGTGTGGAGAGAAATTCGGGGATGTTCGCATTAGAGCGGAAACACAGCTTGCCAATCATCTGCTTGGGGCACCCACTCATGCGCTCCCAGAAGCCCACGGCCTCACGAGGGTCGTACCCGGCCTTCGCCATCAGTTGCAGGCCAATATAATCGGCTTCCGATTCCTGGCTCCGACTGTGTGGCAGGGTAACACTGACACCGTAGGCACTGATGGCACTGACGGCCAGATCGGGATTCACGGCACCGGTGGCAGCTCCGGCAATGGCCCCGACCCGGGCGATTGTATCAATAATGCCCCGGCTCACACGCTCGGCTCCGTGCCGCTGGAGCGCGTGCGCCACTTCGTGGGCAATGACTGTGGCCAGCCCTGCCTCGTTTTTTGTGTGTTTGAGGATACCAGTGTAAATAGCCACCTTGCCTCCTGGAAGGGCAAAGGCGTTGACCATGGAGTTATCTTCAATCACGGCAAATTCCCAGTGGTACTGTGGCCGGTCCACTACGGATGCAATGCGCCGCCCCACGCGATTCACCATCGCATTCACTTCGGTATTCGTGCTCAGCCTGGCTTTTTGCAGGACCTCGCGGAAGGCCGCGGCCCCCATGGCCAGTTCTTTTTCCTCCGAGATGAAAATAAGCTGATTGCGTGCCGTCCCCGGGGCTTTGAAGCACCCGGCCACGACCAGGATCCCACACAGGATCGCGGTGAGTCCGAATAAAGGGCTGATGCCCGTTCTGCGTTCAGCGTAGCGCATAGGCTCTCGTGTGGCAGTCGCCCGTCCGTTGAGCGAGAAGGAGATTACGCATGATGATCTTCCATCATACACCGAAATTGTCCAAACAGATAGGACGAATCATGCGGCCCGGGAGAGGCTTCCGGATGATACTGAACCGAGATCACCGATGTGGACACGCCAGCCAGACCTTCCAGGCATCCGTCATTGAGACTCACATGTGTCGCTTCAAAAGTGCCCCAGGGGGTCTCAACGCGACTGTCGGCCTGGTCCCCCGCCGTCATGTTCACCGCAAAATTGTGATTGTGCGAGGCAATTTCCACTTTGCCAGATCGGATATCCATTACCGGATGGTTGGCGCCGTGATGTCCAAATTTCAATTTATACGTAGACAGTCCAAGGGCCAGACTGAGCATTTGATGACCAAGGCAAATGCCCATGATGGGCCGCCATCCCAAAAGATCCCGTATGTGCGGCACCAGGGACGATGGCCCCTGAGGATCACCGGGGCCATTGGATAACAGGATGCCGTCCGGGTTCATCGTGCGAATGGTCTGCGCCGTCGTTGACGCCGGCACCACAGTCACGGCGCACCCTTCATCCACCAGACGCCGCAGAATGTTCTGTTTGACGCCATAATCATATACCACCACGCGGAATGGCGTTGTCGGATCCGATGCCGCATACCGCCTGGTCGTAAGACTCTGAGACCAGGTCCCGGTGCCCTCGGTCCATTCGTAGGGCTCCTGGCATGTCACCGTCCCGACCAGATCCCGGCCGATCATGGCAGGCCACGCCCTGGCCTTCTCGACCAGACGGTCGTGGTCGAAATCAACGTGGGAGATCACGCCCGTCTGAGAGCCGTGATCGCGCAGATGCCGTGTGAGATAGCGCGTGTCGATCCCCTCAATGCTCACCACGCGATGTTCTGTCAGATAGTCATGGAGTGAAAGGTCCGAGCGCCAGTTGCTGGGACGACGACAGGCCTCCGTGACAATAAAGCCATCGGCCCACACACGCCGGGATTCAGCATCATCCCGCGACAGGCCGTAATTGCCGATATGGGGACAGGTCATCACCACCATCTGGCCGGTGTAGGAGGGATCCGTCAGGATTTCCTGGTATCCCGTCATCGCAGTGTTGAAAACGACCTCTCCTGCGGTTTCACCTGTCAATCCCAGCGCACGTCCTTCAAACACCGTGCCGTCGGCAAGGACAAGCACTGCCCGGGTCATGGCTGCTGTATCCATCGCCTGCATTTCACCACAAGCAGGCTTACGGCCACCCCGACGTTGATCAGATGAAGGGCACGCACAATCATATGAAGTTGAAAAAACGCCTCAAAGGCCGCCTGCTTCGCTTCACGTGATTCCGCTTCGAACGCGGCTTCCTGCAACCGGACAGCCTGGGGGCCAAGCCCCCACACAATGACACACGTCACACCTGCCAGCCCAGCCACCAGCCCGATTTCCCATCGCGTCGGCGGGGTATTCCATTCCGGTTCCCGCCGTGCCTGCCAGGACCGTAGGAACGTCGTGCCAGTGAACACGATGACGATGCCGCTGGTCAGGGTATGATACCCGTCAAAAACACGACGTAACAACCGACCGCCTGTTTCCATTTCCAGGGTATTGAACACCGCCGGTACCACCATGGTGAGAATCGCCGTGAATCCCCCAATCCACATCATGAGGCCAAGCAGCTCCAGCAAGGCACAGGATCGTTGCCACCCCGCGATGCGCTGAGCCATTCACAATCCCCGCCGTGCCATGTACCACAGACACGGTGTCATCCCGACAGGCGTCACGTGACCTCCAATCCCACTCTGTTACAGGTCACGGCGAGCGGGTGTTGCATGATAGACCTCCTGCCCTCCCACCAGCGTTGTAACGACCAGTCCTTTCATTGTCCAACCGTTAAACGGCGTGTTACGGCTGAGCGAATGAAACTGCGCGGGATCCACCACCCACGTGGCGGCAGGGTCGAACAGCGTGACATCGGCTTCGGTTCCCGGTGCAAGCGTGCCGTGGGGCAAACGAAACGCATGAGCCGGCGCACTCGTCAGTTTGGCAATGGCCTGCTCCAACGTCAACATACCCTCTTCGACAAGGTTCAAGGTAAGCGGAAGGGCCGTCTCCAGCCCAATGATGCCAAACGGTGCCGCGTCAAATTCCAGTTGCTTCTCCTGGGGTGCGTGGGGCGCATGATCGGTGGCGACAACGTCAATGGTGTGATCGCGCAACCCTTCCTTGACGGCCTGTACGTCTTCATCGGTTCGCAACGGTGGATTCATTTTGGCGTGGGTATGAAAGGACCGAACGGCTTCCTCCGTTAATGAGAAATGATGAGGGCAGGCTTCGGCGGTCACGGGCACTTCGCGGGACTTGGCCTCCCGAATCATCCGGACGGACCCCGACGTACTGACATGCGGCACGTGCAAGCGGGCACCGGTCAATTCGGCAAGGGCGATATTCCTGGCAACCATGATTTCTTCGGCGGCATTCGGAATACCTGGAATACCCAGTTGCGTGGATACCACGCCCTCATTCATGCTTCCGCCGTGGGAAAGATGACACTCTTCACAATGATCAACAATGGGAAGATGAAAAGCCGAGGCATATTCCATGGCCCGGCGCATGACCTGGCTGTTCATGACCGGGAGACCATCATCGGAAATCGCCACGCAGCCGGCGTCGTATAATTCTCCTATTTCCGCCAGTGCCTGCCCGTGCGATCCTCTGGTAATGGCGCCGATGGGAAAGACCCGCGCCTTCCGGGCCGCCGCCGCCTGGGCAAGAATAAACTCCGTGACGGACCGCGAATCGTTGACAGGCTGCGTATTAGGCATACAGCACACCGACGTAAACCCGCCGGCCACTGCCGCAGCACTGCCGGTGGCGATCGTTTCTTTATACTCAAAGCCCGGCTCACGAAAATGGACGTGCACATCCACGAAACCGGGGCAGACGATCAGGCCTGTGGCGTTGATCGTCCGTGACAGAGTGGACGCGTGAATGGTGGTACGAAGATTGGGTTTCACGGCGACGATGGTCCTGCCCTCGATCAGCACGTCAGCCATGCCGTTCCATCGGCCGGGGTCCACAACATGGCCTCCCGTAATCAGGGTTTTTCTGTCGTTCTCCATGGTGATCTCCATGACGTTCTTTGTGGCAGAGGGACTGCCAGGTGCGGGCCTGTCACGATTCACGCCGTTGCGCGAGCAAATACATCAGCCCCATGCGCACAGCCACGCCGTTTGAGACCTGGTCTAAAATCACAGCGGCTTCGCTGTCGGCGACGTCGTGGGCGATTTCGATGCCCCGATTGACCGGCCCCGGGTGCATGATGAGTACGTCCCGGGCTGCCCGTTTAACACGTGCGGCTGTCAGGCCATACAGGCGGGCATATTCCCTGATGGAGGGAAAGAGGGAACTGCCCTGCCGTTCAAGTTGGAGGCGTAACACGATGATGACGTCAACGTCAGCCAGTGCCTCATCCAGATGATAATACACCTCGACCCCAAACCGGTGAAGATACGGCGGCATCATGGTGGGTGGCCCTGCGACACGTACCTTTGCGCCCATTTTTGTCAGGGCATGCATGTTGGACCGTGCCACTCGACTGTGGGCGATATCGCCGACGATCGCCACACGCAGATCGCGTACGTGTCCCTTGTTTTCCTGAATCGTCATCAGATCCAGGAGTGCCTGGGTGGGATGTTCATGCCATCCGTCGCCGGCATTAATGACAGACAGGCGGACCTGTCTGGCCAGGATTTCTGCGGCGCCTGCAGAAGAATGCCGGATCACAATCATGTCGGCCTTCATGGATTCGATATTTCTCGCGGTATCAAGCAATGTTTCCCCTTTGGCCACACTGCTCGATGACGGTGACATGTTCACCACATCAGCGCTTAACCGTTTGGCAGCCAGCTCAAACGATGTGCGGGTGCGCGTGCTGGGTTCAAAAAACAGATTCACCACCGTTTTCCCTCGAAGGGCTGGAACTTTCTTGATCTCGCGCCCGCTGATTTCCTTGAATGGCTCCGCGGCTTTCAGGATAAACGCGATTTCTTCGGAAGTAAGCGAGCCAAGACCGAGAAGGTCTTTGCGTTGGAAGCTCACGACGGGGTTTTCCTGTTCGTGAACCTGGACACGCGATCCCGTTCGCCCAGTTCTTCGAGGAACACGCGAATCGTGTCATCCTCAGACGTCGGAACGTTCTTGCCCACATAGTTGGCACGAATGGGCAGTTGCCGATGTCCCCGATCAACTAACACCGCTAACTGGATCTCCGACGGACGGCCCAGGTCCGCGAGACCATCCATGGCCGCGCGAATGGTTCTCCCGGTGAACAGCACATCGTCCACCAGAACGACATTGCGATTCGCAATATCAAAGGGAATATCCGTTTTTTTCAGCACGGGTTGATTTTTGCGAATGGCCAGATCGTCCCGGTAGAGAGTAATGTCCAGTTCCCCCAGGCACACGTCGGTCTGTTCAATGTGCCGGATCAATCCCTGTAATCGCTGAGCCAGATAGATCCCGCCGGTGCGAATGCCGACCAGGGCCACGTTCTGACATCCTTTGTTCCGTTCCAGAATTTCATGGGCCACTCTCGTGAGCACACGTGCCATGTCATGCCCGTCCATGACGACCAATTCGTGGCTGCGTTGAGGCTGTACCATGACTCTCGAGGGTAAAAAAAACCTTCTCCCTGGAACGTGGAGAAGGTCACAAACAGTACGGGCACAAGCCCACAACATTCATCGCAAACATCTTGCCTTTCCTCACCTCACCGGATGAGCTACAAAGGTTGTGTCATTCTACGAAGTTTGAGTGGGATGAGTCAAGCTGTCTGTATGGTCGCCACACTCTATCGCAATACCACGTTGGACGGGGTCGGAGGAGCACTGTTGTCCTGCATGCACACCTTGTAAGCAGGCACAGTGCTTTCATCAGCGTTTTCTGAAAATCCATGAATGCAGGCGTGGATGCAGTGTGGCCCGGGGGAACAGTGATTTGTGCAGACGAAAAGGCTGGACTCCTGACACCGGCTCCCCTTCCACAATATCGAGGGCCAGCCCGGAGATGAGGGAGGGAAGACTATCCGGCCCGGCGAGCCATGCCAGCCCGTTGTGCCGGAGTCCCCGGTTGATGCGTTGCACGTGTTCCTGGAGTGTTGCCCTCTCATCGTATGCCCTAAACGGCAACCAGATGTACATGAGATCATATGTGGCCTGATACACATCATGGTGGCCGGCTTCCTCGCTCACAAAGCGGTAGGCATGCCAGTCAGGCCGGGCCTGAGGATGACGCCGGGTGCATTGATTCCAGAGGCTCTGTGCCTGTTTCTGTGCATGGGCGCCATCGGTATAGACGATTGTCGCCAGTTGAGGACGGTTGACCGGCAAGGCACCAACACAGGCGTCAAACCCGTGAATGAACAGATGAGAGGCCTGTCGGACATGGACAGCCAAGGCGTGATCGTGCTCAATGAATTCATTCCAGAAATCGGCTACAAACGGTTGGCTTGCAAGGTCACTGATCACCGTCTCATCTTCCGGATAGAGCAGGACGGCCGAGAAGGCTTCCCGCGGCGAGACTGCGGGAGCACCGTCCGGGAACATGGCTTCCCATGAATGTTCGTGCTGGTTCCCCGTCCCCGATGCCGTTCCCGTATCTGCACTTTGCGTGACGCCCCAGCCCGGTTCCAGAGGAATCTCGTGCGAGGTCCTGTGATCGGAAAGCCACAGTCGATCATGGTGCACGGCGACCCGTTTCCCGCAGGGAGCAAATCCCTGCTGGTTCGGGAGCACAAACGGGAACCCGCTGGTATCATCCATCCTGGTTGCCTTGCACACGCTTCCATGTTTGACTGTCAGACACAGCCGGTGATGAGGAACCACGTACCGCACCGGCGGATGCGGAGCCGGCAGCCATTCCACTTCATGCGACCGGGGCACGTCCATGAAAACAGTTACAGGAGGCTCCGGGCCACGGTGCGTGGCCGTGAAGAAATTGCTGAACAGGCCAAAGGCGGCTTTGGACGGATATGTGGGAATGCCCCGATAATGCAGGGGACGTGGGTGCTGACGGTTTTGATCGTCATACAACCCGCGTATGAATTCAAACATGGCACTGCCTGTTCCAGGCAGGAGTGACTGAAACAGCTCCACGACCGGCAGGTAATCAATGCAGGCCCAGTGCATTGCGCTCATGCAGGACATGAAACGCGCCCGTTCAAAGGTGCCATCCTCCAACACGTACAAGGCGTCTTTGCGTTGACGAATCGTGGCATGACCGGTTGCTTCGATCACCAGATCCTCATCGGCATAAAAAAATTCGACTTCCTCCAGTGCGACGCCCATGGCACGGGCTGCCATCATACGCAGATCCCACCGGGTCAGCGCTTGCCACCCCGGACGGGTTGACAGATCCAAGGTCATCGTATTGACCAACCCGCCGGGTTTCAGTCCTACCCACTGCCCCCAGTCCAAGTATAACCTGGCCGACACGAGATGCACCGTCCCGTCCGGCTGCTCCTGCCACTCACATTCATGCAGCGGGTGACCGCCGGGGTCAGTCAGCAGGATGCGACGTCCCAGAGGGCCATCGAATACCAGATGTCCGGTAGCGAGCCGGCGGCACGTGACACTGCCCGATGAACCCGTCGTGGCGAGAAGTCGGTTGCCAGGTAGCAGCAGGGTTCCCGGAGTCTGGAGAATGGACGAAACCACGCTGGGAATGGTGTTTCAAACCTTCAATCGTGTTCCGTAACAGCCGTTGGACACGATCCACCACCTGAGGCTTTCAGCCTGGTCGGGTGGCTTACTCCCGAATCTGTCCTGAGCCGTAGACCACGTATTTGGAGCAGGTCAGATCTTCCAACCCCATGGGGCCTCTGGCATGAATGGGTGTGGTACTGATACCGATTTCCGCACCCAGGCCGAACTGATAGCCGTCATTGAGCCGGGAAGAAGCATTAATCATCACTGCACTGGCATCCACGTCCCGCAGGAACCGCATGGCCCGGCCGTAGTCCCTGGTGACGATCACTTCAGTATGACGAGAGCCGTACCGGTGGATATGATCCATGGCCTCATCCATGTCTTTGACGACTTTGACGGCCAGAATCAGCGCGAGAAACTCCCGGCCGTAATCTTCTTCAGTCGCCACACAGGCGTCGGGAATATGGTGACGGGTTTTGGCGCAGCCGCGAATTTCCACGTGGGCACCGATCAAACGGTTCCCCAGCCTTGGCAAAAAATTTCTGGCGACGGCCTGATGGACCAGTAACGTTTCCATCGCGTTACAGGTTGACGGTCTCTGGATTTTGGCATTGACACTGACGGCCTCAGCCATATCAAGGTCCGCATCGGCATCAATATAGGTGTGGCACACCCCGTGGTCGTGTTTAATGACCGGGATCGTCGAATAGGTGTTGACTGTCTTCATGAGAGATGGCCCACCCCTCGGGATAATCAAGTCGATAAACCGATCCTGTTTCAGCAGTTCAACGACCGCTTCCCGCTCGGGACGTTCGACCATGGAAATGGCACCTTCTGGAATCCCGGCTTTGTGAACGGTTTCGGAGATAACCCGGGCAATGGCCCTGTTGGAATGGATGGCTTCGGAACCGCCTCGGAGCACGCAGACATTCCCGGATTTAAGACACAATGCTGCCGCATCGGCCGTGACATTCGGGCGGGATTCGTAAATAATGCCAATGACCCCAATGGGAACACGGACGCGCCCGACCCACAAGCCATTGGGACGTTCCCACATGCCTGACGACTGGCCAACGGGATCGCGTAATTTCGCAATGTCACGAATGCCATCCGCCATGGCCCGAATGCGTTCAGAGGTCAGCGTAAGCCGATCCGCCATGGCTGCTTGTCCATTGCCGGTGTCAAAGGCATCGAGGTCTTTCGCGTTTTCTTCAATGAGTGTCTCGCTGGCTGCTTCCAGTCCATCGGCCATGGCCATCAGCGCGTCATTTTTGACCGACGTGGTCATGCTACCCAGCGTGCGGGATGCGGCACGAGCCTGATGGAGAAGCGTCTGGATATATACAGGGATCTCAACGCGTTCTTCGCGTGAATCCTCGTTGGAGGCATACGGGGGACCTGTGGGTTCTTTCTGTTGTTTCCCCGTCAGGTTTTCCTGGATTTTTTCCGCACTCATGCAGGGTGGTCCTCCAACTTCTGATGTGCCAAGCCGTCCGCGTGTCTGTCCTGCGCGCAATTGAGAATACCCATGCCCGGCAAACAAGGTCAAGCAATGCCAACCAATGCCAACCAACCATACGTGAAACGTGTTCGGTTTGGATAGCACATCGTCCCTGTATCACCACCTTGATTTTTCATGGGCAATCCTGCTACATCCCTGCTACATACTTTTGGCCGGTGTTGCTTCAACACCCTGGACAGGCCTCAAGACCACGCCAGGTGCCGAGGTAGCTCAGTTGGCAGAGCACAGCCCTGAAAAGGCTGGTGTCGGCAGTTCGATTCTGCCCCTCGGCACCATCTTTTAAGTACAATCCGGTCAGACGGCATCATCAGCAGTAGCGCATCGCCGAATTCCCGGCGCGGTTCCAGGACCGCCGGCGCGGTGCCGCGCGGGTGTGGCTCGACCAGAATCGCGCAGGCGCGGGGGCATCGGGTGGTTTTTGCGTGCGACACTGGCTCCGATATCCGCTACTGGTCAGGCCAGGATCAATGTGTTTGGCGCGGTCATTGGCGACATTGTCGGCTTGCGTTTGAGTTCGCTCCCCCCCCAAGCACAAGGCGTTTGATTTCTGTCATCAGAAGTGCACTTTCACCGACGACACGGTGTGCACAGTGACGGTAGCCGACATCCTGCTGCACCGCCGCGATCCAGCGGCCACACTGCAGGCGTGGTGCGGCGACTATCCCGGCCGCGTTTACGGAGCAGGTTTGCGCAGTGGATCGCCGCCGATGCGCCGCGCACCCACCAGAGTTTCGGCAGCGGCGCGGCGATGCGGGGTTCCCCTGCCGCGTTTTTACACCGCACCGACCGCGACGCCGCATTGCAGGAGGCGCAGCAGGTCACGGAAATATCCCACGATTATCAACAAGGAATGAAGGGCGCATTAGCCACCACCCACGCCATCTGGCTTGCGATGAACCAGCACGCAGGGACGGACATTCGCCGCACCATCAAGCGTGAATACGGTTACGATTTGTCAACCATCGTGGATGGGATCCAACCGGGTTATCGATACAACGAAATCTGCCAGGACACGGTGCCCCAAGCCCTCACCTGCGCGATGGAATCGCACAGCGTCGAAGACGCGACCCGAAACGCCAGTGCCGCCATCGCCGAGGCACTTGGCGAAGTGTTGCACGGCATCGAACGTGGATCGATCGACACGGCCCGCGACCGCTATCTGGACGTGCGAATCGGGGCTGTTATTTGAGAAATTCAAGCAAATCTAAAGCTAACTTAAAGTCATCCTACAGGAAAATCCGTGTTATGGTACAGGCCAGCTGTCGGAATGTTTGAGATACGTGAACCGCAAAATTGTGCTGGTGAATGGGAAAGAGAAACTGGAGAGAATCAGATGGCAGACGTGAGACCGGAACGGAAGTTCCCCTACCCTGCTCTGTCTTACGACGTTGCCGCAGCTTCGATCATGGAGTGAAACAGAGGAAGGCCATCAGGATTGCCAAAAACGGATTCCGCGCAACGTTCAGGGTGCGGCATGAGACCCAGGACGTTGCCTGCTGCGTTCCGGATACCGGCAATATTATCGAGAGATCCATTGGGATTGGCGGCCTCCGTCACAAGACCGTCTGCCTGACAGTAACGGAACACGATTTGGGCATTGGCTTGCAGTGTGGATAGTGTGATCGGGTCGGCATAGTAATTGCCCTCGGCATGCGCGATGGGCAGTCGAATGACTTGTCCAGTTTCATAGAAACGGGTGAACGGCGTGTCAGTGTTTTCTACGCGCACCCGGACGTCTGTGCAAAGAAAGGACAGCCCGATATTGGCCCGCATGGCTCCGGGTAAGAGTCCAGCCTCAAGCAGGATCTGAAAGCCATTGCATATGCCGAGAACGAGCCC
Organism: Nitrospirales bacterium; assembly: GCA_007570995.1. Lineage (GTDB taxonomy): Bacteria > Nitrospirota > Nitrospiria > Nitrospirales > UBA8639 > Bin75. The sequence continues at coordinate 98,471 of RKSG01000145.1, read as the reverse complement.
GCCCGCATGGGCAAATTCTCTGACGGCTCTCATAATCGGCGACCATGGTGCCATGGCACCGGCACGGAGGTAGTCCCCGTATGAAAAACCACCGGGGAGTATCACGGCATCTATCCCGCCCAGGGTGGGGTCACTGTGCCAGATGCGGTCAACGCTTTGTCCCAGCCGATCCGATAACACGTGTGCGCAATCGCGATCACAATTGGAACCGGGAAAGGTCAGCACGCCCCATTTCATGACCCTTGTCCTGATATGGGTTCGGGGGGACGTTCCAGTTCATAATGGTATTCTTCGATGATCGGGTTGGCGAGTAGGGTGTCACACATGGCTTTCAACTGCGCATCGGCTTGAGCTGGATCCTGTTCCTGTAATTCAATTTCCAGAAATTTCCCCACCCGGACATTGTTCACAAGGGTGAATCCCTGGTTTTCCAGTGAACGTCGGATTGCACGGCCCTGGGGATCCAGAATGCCCGCTTTCAGGGTGACATGAACATGTGCCTTGATCATGATGAAGGTTACCTGCGAGGTCGCCCTCTCCGTGGTGGGCGGTGGCGGCGTGGTGGAGAAGAAGCATCTGAGCCAAAGACCCGACGGTATACCTGCTTGAGGTGACGGCAGTACCACTGGGGTTCAAAGCAGGATCGGATTTCGGCGGGCGTCAGGGTTTTCGCAATGACGGGGTCGCGCGCAATGAGGTCCTGAAAGGTGCCGCGTTTTTTCCACGCCTGCATGGCATGACGCTGGACCATCTCGTATGCGGTGGTGCGTGCCATGCCTCGATTCACCAGAGACAGCAACAGGCGCTGGGAATACACCAACCCACCCGTCAGGTGAATATTCTTCAGCATCTGGTCCGGATAGATCACCAGGGTATCAAGAATTTGTGTCAGGCGGACGATCATGTAGTCAAGCAGGATCGTACTGTCCGGAAGAATAATGCGCTCTACTGAGGAGTGGCTGATGTCGCGTTCATGCCACAGGGCAACATTCTCCAGTGCAGCGAGACTGTTGGCACGAATGACACGCGCGAGGCCACACAGATTTTCCGATCCCACCGGATTGCGTTTATGCGGCATTGCGGAGGAGCCCTTTTGCCCGGTGCTGAAATATTCCTCCACTTCCAGGACTTCGGTTCGCTGGAGATGACGAATTTCCACGCCCACTTTTTCAATACTGGCCGCAATCAGGGCCAGTGTGGTGACAAACGCAGCATGACGATCCCGTTGCACCACCTGGTTGGAAACAGGAGCAGGAGACAACCCCAGCTTCGCACAGGTGGCTTTCTCAACGGTTGGCGGGAGGTACGCAAAGGTACCCATGGCACCGGACAGTTTTCCGACGGCGATATCTTCTCTCGCGGCCGTCAGGCGTTTGCGCTGGCGCGTGAATTCCGCGTACCACAGGGCAAATTTCAAGCCCAGCGACATGGGCTCGCCGTGAATACCATGGGATCGTCCCACCATGGTGGTGTCGTGATGCCGAACGGCCTGCGTGTGCAGGACAGCCAGCAGAGCATCGAGATCCTCCAGGATAATGGTCGTCGCTTCGGTCAACTGGATGGCCAGCCCGGTATCGAGTACATCCGAGGAAGTCAGGCCGTTGTGTAGATACCTGGCATGTGGTCCTGCCTGCTCGGCCACAGATTCCAGGAACGCAATCACGTCATGTCGGGTCGTGCGTTCAATGTCCTCGATGCGGGCCGGGTCCAGGGTGATTTTCCGTTTGATCGTTCGCGCTATGCCTTTCGGGACCTGGCCTCTGTCTTCAAGTGTCTCACAGACGGCCAGTTCGACCTGGAGCCATGCGGCATATTTGCGCTCTGGTGTCCAGATCGCCCCCATGCGGGGCAGGGTGTACCGTGCAATCATCGACCAAGGCTCTTCATCATGATTCCGCGAGTGGAATGAAGAAACGAACGGTTCGAGCTACTGGCTCAGCGCAAGGCGTTTGGATTCGAGCCGCGTGTCGTGTTTGATGAGTTGATCCAGGACCCCGTTCACAAATTGCCGGGTCTTGTCGTCTGCAAAACGTCTGGCTAACAGCAGGGCTTCGTCCACCGTCACTTTGGCCGGGATGTCGGTGACCCAGAGCAGTTCATAGACTGACTGTCGAAGAATGTTGCGATCCACCGTCGGCATGCGATCAATGGTCCAGTTTCTGGCATAGGTTCCAATCAGCGCATCGAGCTCTACGTGATGAGTCTGGACGCCGGTTACCAGCTGTGTCGCAAATTCCCGGACGGCCGGCGATGCCTGTTGTTGCGCCCAGAACCGGTCCAGCCAGAATTCCGTGGAGCCGTGAAAATCCCACTGGAAAAGGATTTGAAGAGTCAGGCAACGTGCGTCATGCCGTGTGGAGTTCCGCAAAAAATGCGGCACGGTTTCATCGGATTTTTCCTGTGTTGTCATGACAGAGATGTTCGCCAGCCGGTGCGGTCGAGGTCGTGCAGGGTCTTCATGAGTGTGGCCATTTCAATGGCGACACGTGCGGTATCCACGCCCCGGTTGATTCCCGTGCCGCCTGCCCTGGCCTGTGCCTCTTCCACAGTATTGGTCGTCAGCACGCCGAATACGACAGGGATACCCGTATCCCAGGAAGCCTGGGCAATGCCCCGACTCATTTCCGCGCTGATAAAATCGAAATGAGGCGTTTTTCCCCGAATGACTGCTCCCAGACACAGCACAGCGTCAAAGTGACCGGATCTGGCCAGATACCTGGCCACCAAAGGGATTTCAAACGCCCCGGGGACACGAACCAGTTGAATGGCACTTTCCCGTGCCTTGTATCGGCGCAAGGTTTCCAGTGCGCTGGTTTCCAGCCGACTGGTGACGGATTCATTGAACTTGCTCACCACAATGCCAAAACGCAGATTGCGGGCATCCAGATTGCCTTCGGCAGGTTCCAACGGCAGGTCCAGGTGGTCCATGGTCTACCAGCACAGAGAAGCGGACGATCAGACGTTGTTCAACAGATGTCCGAGTTTGGACTTTTTCGTCCGCAGGTAATGCACATTGGTCTCTTTGGGGATGATTTCAATAGGCACGCGCTCGACCACTGTCAGCCCGTATCCTGCCAGCCCGACAATTTTTCTCGGGTTATTGGTCATGAGACGGATCTGCTTTAATCCCAGACTCACCAGAATTTGTGCACCCACACCATAGTCCCGCAAGTCGGGTTTCAACCCAAGATGCAGGTTGGCCTCCACGGTATCGCTCCCCTCATCCTGAAGGTGATAGGCTTTGATCTTATTGAGTAATCCAATGCCTCTCCCCTCCTGGTTCAAATACAGCACCACCCCCCTGCCTTCCTTTTCAATGACTTCCATCGCACGCTGGAACTGGTCGCGACAGTCGCACCGCAGGGAACCAAAGACATCGGACGTGAGACAGCCGGAGTGAACACGCACGAGGATCGGCGATTCATCAATATGGCCCTTAACCAGCGCAACATGCGTGCTGCCGTCCAGTGCATTTTCAAAGACCCGGACTTCAAAATTTCCGAAGATGGTGGGCAAGCGGGCACTCCCGGATTGTTTGACAAAGGTTTCACGAACCAGCCGGTATTGAATCAGGTCTTTAATGGTCACGAGCTTCACAGCGTGGTGTTCGGCAAAAGCCAACAGATCAGGAACCCGTGCCATCGTTCCATCGTCGTTCATAATTTCACAAATCACTCCGGCCGGATACAGACCGGCCAGACGGGCCAGATCAACGGATCCTTCAGTCTGGCCTGCCCGTCTGAGCACCCCCCCGGTATGGGCCCGTAGAGGGAAAATATGCCCCGGCCTGGTGAAATCTGAGGGTTTGCAGGATGAGTCCACAGCCATGCGGATTGTGGTAGCCCGGTCAGCAGCTGAAATCCCCGTGGTGATGTCTCGTGCGGCATCAATGGATACGGTAAACGCGGTTCCAAACGGTGCAGTGTTCTCTGTCGTCTGAGGATGGAGATGGAGCTGGTCGGCTCGATCGGCCGTGAGGGTGAGACAGATGAGGCCACGGGCATGTTTGGCCATGAAGTTGATGGCCTGCGGGGTGACAGACGCAGCAGCCATTACCAGGTCACCTTCGTTTTCACGATCCTCATCATCCACCAGGATGACAAATTTCCCGGCGCGAATGTCGTCAAGGGCCTCGTCAATGTTATGAAAGGTCGTCATCGTTCACTGGCTCCCGCGGGGAGTATATAGGGGGGGGCCTCTCGGCTGTCAATGCAATGTACGGGTTCACCACATAAGGCACCCCGGAGGTGTCCGAGGAATCTGTTATTATACCTGCTGCGGGAGCATGGACGGTGGCGTGTCGAATGCACGTCATTGTTTTTCTGCCACAGGCATGGATCGTCGCACGAGTGCCACACTCCCCGCCGCGATCATGGCAAGGAACGCAAATACCAGAAACCCACTTGCATAGGTTCCCGTGACATCCTTGAAGAGGCCAAACCAGAACGGCAGAAAAAATCCGCCCAGACCACCGGCGGCACCAATGAACCCTGACGCCGTCCCCATCATGTCCAGATAGCGAAGTGAGGCTACCTGAAAGACCACCCCGTTTCCAAAACCCAGCAGCAGAAGGGTTGTCATGGTCAAGGGAACGGCCCAGACAGGCGGTGGCAACCAGGCCAGGAGCATGCACAGTCCCCCGATACACACCAGGCCACCTTGCAGCAGACGCAGCCCCCTGCCCCGATCAGCCGCATAGCCGCCCATCGGTCTTGCAAGACTTCCGGCAAACGCGCAGAGAGCCGTCATGGCCCCGGCCATGACCATATCAAGGTCATACTGGTCGTGAAAAAAAATCGGCAGGAAACTTGAGAAACCCACGAAACCTCCAAACGTCACCGCGTAGAAAAAACACAGACACTGCATGAATCGTTCCTGAAACGCCACACGGAATGAATCCGCCAAGCCATTCCCGCCACATGCGGATTTTCGTAAGGAGCGGTCGTGGACGACCATGGCAAACACCGCTGCCGTCAGGACGACGGGAACTATCATCAACCCGAACACTCCGTGCCATCCGACCTGATCGGCAAGACGCGGCGCCAGCCAGGTGGCCAGGATGACGCCGCTGTTGCCGGTTGCGGCGATTCCCATGGCCAGCCCCTGCCGGTGGGGTGGATAAGCCTGGCTTGCAATCGGAAGCGCAATGGCAAAACTGGCTCCTGCCGACCCCAGCAACAACCCGATGCCAACCATCTGAGGGTAACTGTGGCCGGATAACCATGCGAACAGCAGTGCCACCATGGCGATACCCAGCATGCCGAGCCCGACCCGCTTGGCGCCGAACTGATCCGTCCACGACCCGATGACAATGCGTAACAGGGCCCCGCTCAGCAACGGGGTGGCGACCAGAATTCCTTTCTGCGTCGCACTCAAATCGAATTCCCGTGCAATGGCAATGCCCAATGCGCCGATCAGGAGCCAGACGACAAAACTGACTTCAAAATGCAACCACGCCCCCAGTAACGAGGGCCAGTGACCGCTTGTCAGTGCGCGGTGGATCATGGGCAACGGGAAGGCACAATGGTGAAACGGCGTGACGCTGGCATGGTGTGTGTAACACAAGAGGCACTATCAGTCACTGAGGCAACAGCAACAGACTATAGAATATCGCCATGGACCATCGCAATGGTCTGTCACAATCGAAGGACCGACAACTGAACGATCACCAGACAGCCTGCCAGGCCATGTGTTGCCCGCATCAGCACACATGCAGTGACTCTCATCTGCGCGAATGCCACCGTATACCGGCCCCTACGGGATTCCCATCTGTGCGGAAATATGCGAATGACGGATGAAGCAAGTCTCGTGAACACACGCTGGCGGACGTTAACATGTTTTTTTGTGATTCCCCTGGCCAAGGGTTATACTTTCCGGGCAATCCCGTGTCTGAACCTCTGATCTGTTGCCCGGAGAGACGCAACCCGGGCATATCACAGCAGGACTATCTGTAATGGAGAACCTGACCTCATTGCCTCAACAGGATGGCAGTCACCTCGAAGAAGAGGAATGGGCCACATCGGTTGATGCAGACATTGAAACGGAATGGTCCCATGACCCCGACGTGGCCGTTCCCGATACTTCAGATCTGGCTGTCCAGAGTGCGAAGAAATCCCCCACGGCTTCCGTGACCTCCAGCCAGGACGAGTCAGGAGACCTCGTGCCCAGTACCGCCCTGGATCGGTACCTCGCCGAGGTTCGGCGCTATCCGTTTTTATCCAAAGAGGAAGAAATACGGCTGTTTCACGAATACCGCGTGAAAGGCAGTCAGGATGCGGCAGTCAAGTTGGTTCTAGCAAATCTCCGGGTGGCTGTTGCCATTGCTTCGGAATATACCCATACCGGTGCGGACCAGATGGATTTGATTCAGGAGGGAAACGTCGGGTTCATGCAGGCCATTAAGAAATTCGATGTCTCCCGGAATGTACGCTTTTATGCCTACGCCGCTTGGTGGGTGCGGGCATACATTCTCCGGTATCTGCTCAATTCCCATCGACTGGTGAAAATTGGCACGACACAGGAACAACGCAAGCTCTTTTATAACTTGAAAAAAGAAAAGGCCAAGTTGGAACGTGAGGGCTTCGTCCCTGACGCCAAACTCCTCGCTGACCGTCTCCAAGTGCGTGAACGGGATGTCCTGGAAATGGACCAGCGATTGAACGGATGGGAATTATCGCTGGATCAACCCATCAGCAGGGAAGGGGATGGCGAGACGTTTCTGGACGTGCTCCCTTCCCAAACCCCCAGCATTGATGAGTCGCTGGCCCAGGATGAATTGCGGCGTCTGTTTCGGAAGAAGCTGGGAGAATTTTCACGGACCCTCTCGGAGCGGGATGAAGACATTCTTCGGAACCGGCTTCTTTCGGAAACACCATTGACCCTGGAAGAGATCGGCCGAAAGTATTCGATCACCAAAGAGCGATCGCGCCAGATCGAGGCAAAAATTATCAAAAAATTACGAGAATTTATGCAAGCCGAATGGCCGGATTTTCAAGAATTACACGGCTAAGGTGGATCTCTGCGAGGCAGCGACCTGTCCACAGATTCGGTCACGCTTGACACTTTTTTCATCCTCCAGCCTTGACTTCAGGAAAAAACGCTTTACCTTCCGGGCACGAGCAGAGTATAGGCAACCGCACATGTGGGATGTGTACACGATCGCTGGAATGAGCCCTTCACCAACCGTCGAGACCTGACGCTTACAATCAAAGGAGGAAGTTGTCCCATGGGCACACAAACGAAGGAGAAGGAAAAAGAAACCTGTAAGGGAGCAGCAGCCAGAGGCTTTTTACCCCTTGGCGACCGGATTTTCGTGGCGTACACGGAAGAACTGGAACGTACGGCGGGGGGAATTTATGTGCCGGATTCTGCGAGAGAAAAACCCCAACGGGGCAAGGTCGAGGGGGTGGGGAAAGACGTCAAGACCCTGCAAGTTGGCGATCAAGTCCTGTTCGACAAATATTCCGGAACCAAAATCAGAATCGGAAACGATGATTGTCTCATTCTGAAGGAAGAGGACATTCTGGGCATATTTGTTGATGCCTGATCGCCGTCCGGAGGGAGAACGCTGAGAGCAACGCAGGCGACATTCTATAATTGAGGGAGGAACATTATGGCAAAGCAGTTACTGTACAGTGATCAAGCCAGGACGGCAATTCTCCAGGGGGTGAATCAGCTGGCCAACGCCGTCAAGGCCACGCTGGGGCCCAAGGGCCGGAACGCCATTCTGGACAAGAAATTTGGCGCCCCCACGATCACCAAGGACGGTGTCACCGTCGCGAAGGAAATCGAACTGAAAGATCCCTACCAGAATATGGGCGCGCAGTTGGTTCGCGAGGTAGCCAGTAAAACCAGCGACGTGGCCGGTGACGGCACCACGACGGCTACCGTGCTGGCACAGGCTATTTTCCGCGAAGGGGTGAAGCACATCAGCGCCGGGGCGAATCCCATGGAGCTGAAACGTGGGATTGATAAAGCCGTTGAAGTGGCCGTCCAAACGCTGAAAGAGCTCAGCAGACCTTGTCAATCCAAGAAAGAAATCGGGCAAATCGGCGCGATTTCCGCCAACAACGATTCCACCATCGGTGACCTGATTGCCGAAGCCATGGACAAAGTTGGAAAGGATGGGGTCATTACTGTCGAAGAAGCCAAGTCCATGAGTACCTCGCTGGACGTGGTGGAGGGCATGCAGTTTGATCGCGGGTACATCTCGCCATATTTCGTCACCAATGCAGAACGGATGGAATCAGCCCTTGAAGATGCCTTCCTTCTGATTCACGAAAAGAAAATCAGCGCTATGAAAGACTTGCTTCCCATACTGGAGCAAGTGGCCAAGATGGGCAAACCGCTGGTCATTGTTGCCGAAGACGTCGAAGGCGAAGCACTGGCGACCCTGGTGGTCAATAAACTGCGCGGCACCTTGAATATCGCGGCTGTCAAGGCTCCTGGGTTTGGTGACCGTCGGAAGGCCATGCTGGAAGATATTGCCATTCTCACCGGTGGTCAGGTCATTTCCGAAGAAGTGGGTGTCAAACTGGAGAATGTGAAGCTGACGGACCTCGGCCGCGCCAAACGGGTGACGATTGATAAAGACAATACCACGATCGTGGAAGGTGCCGGAGAGGCCAGGCAGATCGAAGGTCGGGTGAAGCAGATCAAGGCGCAAATCGAAGAGACCACATCTGACTATGACCGTGAGAAACTTCAGGAGCGGTTGGCGAAAATCGTGGGAGGCGTGGCCGTCATCAACGTTGGCGCAGCGACAGAGACCGAAATGAAAGAAAAGAAGGCCCGTGTGGAAGACGCATTGCACGCGACAAAAGCGGCAGTGGAGGAAGGCATTGTCCCCGGCGGCGGCGTGGCACTTCTGCGAGGCGTGCCTTCCCTGGAGAAAATGCAATTGCCTGGCGATCAGCAATTTGGCACGAACATTGTTCGACGGGCATGCGAGGAACCCATCCGTTTGATTGCGCAGAATGCCGGCGTTGAAGGATCCATCATCGTGGACTCCGTACGCAAGGATTCGGCAAACCGCGGGTACAACGCCGCCACGGATGAATATGTTGACATGGTTGAAGCAGGCGTCATTGATCCAACCAAGGTCACACGTTGTGCACTGCAGAATGCAGCGAGCGTCGCAGGGCTTATGTTAACCACCGAGGTGACCGTGACCGATCTACCTGAGGAGAAAAAGGAACCTGCCGGCGGTATGGGTGGACATGACCACATGGGAGGTATGGGTGGCATGGGCGGCATGATGTGACAAGCTGTGCCATGAGCCTGCCAAGTGGGCTGTGGTTGCCAGATTGAAGGCCCGGGGATATGTCCCCGGGCCTTCTTTTTTGTAAACCTCACACGAATTGGCACTGGCTTTGGTCAGACACCTTGTGTTAGAGTGGAGCCCGTGTTGTTCGGAGAACGGGAGCGTGATCACAGGAAAAGAGAACAGGAGATCATCGTGAAACATGTGAGTATATTCGTCATGCTCGTTGGAATCCTGTTTTTGGGGAGCACGCAAGTCGAAGCGGGGCCTCGCACCGAGTCCATTTGTAATTTGGGAATGGTCAAGGGAGAACAGGGCCGCAGTTGCGAAGTGCCAATCCCATCAGGTTGCCAGGTCGCAACATTTCCCGGTTATGAAACCCCGTGGATTGACGTCTCCAAAGGCGGAAAGACCACGTGTGCCATTGACACAGAAAAAACCGACTGGACAAACAGGATCGTTGGCTCATGCAGTGCCTGCGGCACAGATAATTGTTCCGCCCGGTTCAGTGTGATGTTCACGTGTGATGACAGTCCTCCCTCCGTCCAGCCGAGAAAAATCTACGAGGATTAACCGAGAGACGACTCTTGCGTCGTCGGCACGCGCATTTCCTGTGTCCTCCGCAACCGACCGCATTAAACACGCCGCCCTGAATCTTGGATTCCACGCTGTGGGCATTGCCCGTGTTCCGTCAGGGGTGGCGGAGTTGTCCACCTCTGTCTCCCATCCAGAGACCCCATCTCTGAGAGATCATCTTGCCCATCTGAAGCGTTGGCTGGCCCAAGGGTATCACGGTGCCATGGAGTGGATGAGCCACAATCCTCAACGCCGATCCAATCCTTCCGAAGTCCTGGAGAACTGCCGCTCTATTATCGCGGTTGGCATGAATTACTGGACCGATGTCTCTGCGGATGAGAGACCTGGCAATGGACGGATTGCCAGATATGCCTGGGGCCGGGATTACCACCGCGTGTTCAGGAAAAAACTCAAGAATCTTGAACGGGAAATCAAAGACATTGAGCCGACTTGTCACACGCGTCGTTATGTGGATACCGGCCCGGTGATGGAAAAATTCTGGGCCTGGCAGGCCGGATTAGGATGGATCGGCAAACATTCCAATCTTGTCTCTCCCACGTTTGGCTCCTGGCTTCTTCTTGGAGAAATTTTAACGACAGCGGAACTGGAAGCTGATGAACCAGGAGCTGATCTGTGCGGGACATGTACCTTGTGTCTCCAGGCCTGTCCGACCGGGGCCATCGTTGAACCCTACGTCGTTGACGCCAGACAATGTATTTCGTACCTCACCATTGAGTACCGCGGAGACCGACAGTCTCTTCCACAGGAAATCCAAACCCAAATGGGCAACCGCATCTTTGGCTGTGATGACTGCCTGGACGCATGTCCCTATAATGCCTTCGCTCCACCGACTGATGAAATGGATTTTTATCCTCGCAGGCTCACGCAAGCTCCCAGTTTGTCTTATCTGTCGACGGTAAGCGAAGAGGAATTTGCCCGTCATTTTGAAGGCTCCCCCGTTCGCCGCGCGAAATTTTCAGGCCTGCAACGCAACGTCGCCATCGCACTGACAAATGACACCCGGCACACGATCGCCAGTGTGAAGATGCCACAATGACCAGGATCGTGACGGTCGTGACCATGACTACGAAAAGTCTTCTACGAAGCGAGCAAACTTGGAACCAGGTGGATCTGGATGTCATGTGGCTTGTTCTTGGCAAAGAATGTGTTTTGTGCAAAGATAATGAGCCTGTGGTGGACTCTCGATTCGAATACTCCTTTGTCACCTGCCCGACCGGACCGGATGTTCTGAGAACACGCTCGGATTGGCGCGTATGACTCACGAGGAAGCCCGTTCCTACCTGAATTACCTCCTGACCTTGAACCTTCGTCGTGAAGAGGCATTCGGCCCTTTGGCCATGGCGTTTCTTCGCGAACAGGATCTAATGGCACTCGGCCTTTCTTCGGAGGAACAGTTTACATTAATCTTTGCTACCAGCCAGGCGATCGCTGCAGAGCCCAAGCGCTATTCACTCAAACTTGAATTACTGCAGAAGGCACGCCAACTGCTACCTCAGACACGGTTCCTTGATCCTGAATTCGCAAAGGAATTGGACCACGATATTCAGAAAACCGGCGCCGAGTTGCAGATTTATACCGAGGCCATGAAATCGGGCCGGCGTTCGTCCCTCGACCGTCACGCGTTGCTTGTCGAGACTGATCTCCCCGACTATTTTCTGGATCTGGCTCAAAAGCGCGCCGGAGCGTATTACCAAAACAAGTACAAGCTGACGAAAGAAGCCCGCATCGCTCAGAATTTTGGCGGGTCGCCTCGGCAATTTGACCCTCACGAGACGGCCGTGCATAAGGAATTTCCAGGTGCCTGTGCTCCGTTCATGGCCGTTCGGACCACGGGATTTCACATGATGTTACCGTTCGATTTGAAAATCAGCTGTCGTCCCGATGATCCGCTTGAAGCGGGTGTCAGAATCTTTTACGCCCAAATGGGCTTCTCCTACCCGCTGCGATATGAAATGGGAAAACTCTGTGGTTACCACGATGGAAAGGTGCATGACATCGCTCTCGATGACCCACACCTCTTGTTTGTATCCGTGTCAGGCGTGAAAGATACTGAATTTCTTGCCAGGTCTATGCCCTCTTCCGGCGACGTGCCCCCTGAATATGCCTACCCTCTCGCCATGCTTCAACATACGGGCAGTCTTGGGCCATTCATTCAGGTAAGCTGCAATTTTAAAATCTGGTTTGATGCCTCGACGGTTTCTATCCTGATACAGGGTGCCCCAGACCTGGCTGAATACGGGCTTCAGGGAGGTGCCGGGCTGCTGACCCGATCCTATGCATCGGATAAGGTCCAGACGTACGCCGAAGCACTGTCGCACCCTTGGCAGGAAGGGCTGAGTTTCAATTTTGTCAATTTACATCTGACGTTGAATCCGGGATCGGAAACAGGCTTTATTCCACACAGCACTCCTATTTTTACCGTTTTTCCCGTGGTGAGTAAGCCACGTTACACGTTTGAACCTGCACCCACCCAGCGCGAGCATTCATAACTGCTTGATAAATAAAATCATTTCAGTTCGCATGGCATGAAACGTCCCCGGGCGTCACTCGTTTCCGGCGATGGAGATCCTCTTGACACCCTGGGGGACGGTGACAGACTGTCCTGCTGCCATGCTCTGAACCCAGTTGAAAGGAAGAATGTTCTGTGCTAGGCTGGATGCCGCTGATGGATGACGACAATCCCAAACGAAGTTCCCGTTACCAGCACAAGGCTATCCAACCACCTTCCTGCTGTTCTTCCACCGTTTCCCAACGCACTGCCGTTGCAGATGAAGCAAAGAGCTTACTTAGTGTGTTCTCTTGCCTTCCGGCTCTGGGCAAGCGTTTGCATCTGATCTGATTCTATGGAATTTGCCGCCATTCTGATTTGTTTACTCCTCTCCGGGTTCTTTTCGGGAGCGGAGATTGCGTTTTTCTCCATCACGGAAAGCCGTTTGAAGGCCATGGTGGATGAAAAAAGCCAGGCTGCTCAGATGGCCCTTCTGCTCAGACGAAACCCCCAGCGGCTTCTTTCAACGATCTTAATTGGGAATAACGTGGTCAATCTGACGGCCGCGGCCCTGGTTTCCATCGTCGCCTTTCGATTTTTCGGATCCAAGGGGGTCGCGGTGGCCACGGGGCTCTTAACCCTGCTGATGCTACTGTTTGGAGAAATTGTTCCGAAGACATTGTGTGCCAAGCACAATGCCGTGGCCGTTCGTCTGTTTGCCCATCCGATCTACTGGATCGAACAGATCTTCTCCCCGATTTTGGTCCTGCTGGAGCCTCTGATTCTGAAATTGACCGGCGGACGGGGGCTGACCGTGCCGTTTGCGACGGAAGATGAGTTGATGATCATGCTTGAGGCCGGAGGCGAATCAGGAGTGCTTGGAGAGGGCGAAGTTAAAATGATTAAGAACGTCTTTAAGTTTACCAAGAAGCTGACGGCCGAAGACGTGATGACACCGCGAATCGATATGTTTGGCATGGATGAGAATAGTTCCTTAGGCACTGTCAGAGAGGAATTATTTAAATCCCCACGTTCCCGGATTCCCATCTATGCCGGCAACCCTGATAATGTGACAGGGATCCTTTACCTTAACCGTGCGTTATGTGAACTGGCACAGGGGAATCAGAACAAGACTCTGAAGGAATTGGCCCGTCCGCCCCTGTTCATTCCAGGCAGCAAACCGGCTGCTGCCCTGTTGAGACAATTCCAACAGCAGAAACGACATATTGCGATGGTTGTGAATGAATTTGGCGGGTTGATAGGCTTGGTCACCACGGAAGATCTTCTGGAAGAAGTCGTGGGCGAGATTGTAGACGAGACCGATATTACCGAAGACCATATCAAAGAATCCGGCACAAACAACACCATACTGGTCAATGGGCGAACAGAGGTTCGGCAAATCAATGAACGCCTCAAAGTTAAACTGGACGAAGAAGAACAGAACACCATCAGCGGTTTGATTCAGCAGAAACTCGGATATATTCCTCCTGCAGGCGAAGAACTAAGCATGCACGAGTGCAAGCTGACAGTCCTCGACGCCGATGAAAAATCTATTAAAAGTGTTCAGATCCACAAGATAGAGGAGGTAGCTCCTCCCCAGCCGACAGAGCCTTCGGTCGGGGGGGCTTCCGAGTAATGCCCCCCACTCGTGGTCGCGGGATCGTTCATGTGGTGGTACCACCAACGAGTGCAGTGAGCTGCTCTTCATCAAGGATCGCAATCCCCAAACGTTTGGCGTCCTCTAATTTGCTTCCAGGCTCTTTCCCCACCACAACGTAATGTGTCTGTTTACTGACGCTTGAGGTGACCTTTCCTCCCAGTTCTGCAATGCGTTGGCTGATGGTCCGTCTGCTCCAACGCTCAAGCGAGCCGGTGAACACAAAAATCTTCCCGCTCAAGGACATCGCACGTGTATTCGTCTCATGCGGAACGTCCTGAACCGTCACGCCCAAGGCTTTCATGCTTTCCAGTACACCCAGGTTTCGAGGTTCAGCAAAAAAGTGCACCACGCTCTGTGCGATTTCAGGCCCGATGTCATGAATGTCCACCAGACTGTCCCGTGTGGCAGTCATCAGTGTCTCCAACGATCCAAACTGAGTGGCCAGAATACGGGCCACATGCACACCAACGTGACGAATGCCAAGACCCAACAGGAAACGCTCCAGGGAAGGCTGCTTGCTTTGCTCAATGGCTGCATGGAGTTGGGTGGCTGATTTCTCAGCGAATCCTTCCAGGCTGACAATGTGTTCCCTGCTCACACTGTAGATCCCAGACAAATCTTTTACGAGGCCTGCCTCGACAAGCCGTGCGACGGTTTTCTCCCCTAACCCCTCGATATTGAGCGCATGTTTTGAGGCAAAATGTTCAACCCCTCCTTTAAGTTGTGCCGAGCACACCGTGTGACCCGTGCAATAGTGCAGAGAGCCTTCCTTGACCACGGCCGATTGACACATGGGACAGTAATCCGGAATCGCAAACGGGTCGGCACGACGTTCACCTGGAATCGGGATCCGCTCGACAATATCGGGGATCACGTCCCCTGCCCGTTCAACCTTGACCGAATCACCAACTCGTATGTCCTTGCGCGCGATTTCGTCCATGTTATGCAGTGAGGCCCGACTGATTGTGACGCCGCCGACGTCCACCGGCGTCAACAGGGCAATGGGTGTCAATGTTCCCGTTCGTCCCACAGACACGACAATATCCTTGACCTGTGTACATTCCATGCGAGCGGTGAATTTCAAAGCCACGGCCCAGCGAGGACTGCGGGACTTTTCGCCAAGCCGTTGTTGTTCGACACGAGCATTGATTTTTACCACGATGCCATCCATTTCAAAGGGCAAGTCTTCTCGCTGCTGGAGCATGAGGTGGTGAAAGGCCATTACTTCGTCAATGTCCCGACACACTTGGCGATAGGCGGGGACGGGCAGCCCCCATGTCTCCAGCACGACGATGGCGTCTCCGTGCGTGGGTGGCAACGGACCAGAAGAAAGCATGAGGTCATAGCAGGTCAGTGCTAACTGTCTCGATGCCGTAATCCGGGAATCAAGCTGACGGAGTGAACCAGACGCAGCATTGCGAGGATTAGCAAACGTCTTGTTCCCTTGTTCGGTCAAGCGGCGGTTGAGTGCGTAAAAATCAGGAAGGCGCATATAGACCTCCCCGCGCACGACAACGTGCTGGGGCACGGGCGGGGCCAAGGCAAGACGTGGCGGGAGAGAACGAATCGTCCGCAGATTCCCGGTAATATCTTCCCCGGTTTTCCCGTCGCCCCGCGTCGCACCACGGACAAAGAGACCAGCGTCGTACACGAGTTCAACGGAGAGTCCATCGTATTTCGGTTCAACAGCATATTCGATATGGTCGGTGGCAAGTTCTTTTCTCACACGTTTATCGAAGGCGTACACTTCATCCATAGCCACAATTGAATCCAGACTCAACAACGGCCGCTCATGGGCCACTTTGGAAAATTGTTCAAGAGGGGCTCCTCCAATACGTCGGGTTGGCGAATCTGGCGTTATCAGGGCAGGGTACCGGGCTTCCAGATCCTGAAGAGTTCTGAACAGTGTGTCATATGCCGAATCCGAAATTTCAGGTTGACCCAGAACATGATAGAGATGGTCGTGGCGACGAATCGCTTCGCGCAATTCCACCATGTGCTCCTGCACATCCTGGGGATAAGCAGACGACGATGATTCAGATGACACCATATCGACATGCATGCCAGACGGCTCCGGGTGATACGGGCCTGTGACGGGATGTATCAGGCCGGATGAAATACCATGCATCCTCTTCGACTCCCAAGCCCACTCTGCCCGGAATCGTTGAGACATGCCATGGTCCGTTCCGCACAAAATGACGTCAGTGTCGGCGGGGGGAGAAAGCTAGCACAGGCTGCCTGGAGGGTCAATACAGACCAGGTACGATTCTACATTCTCGTTATTAAGACAGGCACTTGACATTTACAGGGATATGCCTTTATCGTGGGGTGTGCTCCGGGTATTTCATCTCACTGGCGGATCATGCATGTGTCCGGACAGATTGCCCACTAACCACTATTGCATCATTGAAAGAGCCTGAATCATGACCAAACTCCAATGCGGAAAACGACATCAACACGAACATGACACATCCTCAACGAGATGGACTGACCGTGGGATGTCTCCTTGGTTCCTGAGTACGATCTTCTGCTCTGTTCTGTTCTCCGGATGTGTGAGTGTGGAGAAATACGAGTCGGAGAAGGCCCGCGCCTTAAACTTTCAACGCTTATTGGCCCAAGAGGAAAATCGTGCCGGCGAGCTCAATGCCCAGTTGCAGAAGGCGAAAATTGAGATAGCGTCACTGGAATCGCAGAAAGATGAGATGTCCGTCCAGCTTGAATCGCTGCGTGACAAGATCAGCCACCAGCAACCCCGCACTTCCTCTGGAAGTACCTCCACCATGCCGGGGTCCGTTGGTGAATCTGACGATATGTCTTTCTCCGAAACCTCGTTTTCAGAACTTGGGTTGCCCGATCTTTCCGAAGAGGAATCGGGTATGCCTGACTTCGATGAGGAACGGACCGGGGAACCTGTTTACCACACGGTCAAGGCCAAGGAAACGTTGTACCGGATTTCTCGCAATTACGGCGTGACTATCGATCAATTGAAAGAGTGGAATGGTCTGACCAGTGATCTCATTTCTATCGGTCAACGGTTAATTGTCAGCTCACCCTGACGTGTCTGTTCTCCCATAAGACGACGCTGTGGAAAAGATGGTGGGTGCGTTCGCGCCTTTCCCTTGTGCCTTCCAGCGTTCAGATCGTTTCCTTTCACTCCATTAACAGGCTTTTCGGTTTGGCTTTTCGGACGATGAAAGCAGGGAGGCCTTCTCTGTGGATTGTTCAAACCGATGTCCGTTCACCATAACATTCCATGCCCAACACTCTCCGTTCCCCTTTGATCGCATTTCTACCTCAATACGATTCCCACGTTCTACAGAGACAGGACGGTTGATGGGGAAAAAAGCCAGTCCCCAGTGAGAGGCCCGTTCAAGAGGACCATTCGAAATGTGAAGAGTGGGAACCAGCTCGGCGCTAAACCAACCGGCCACACCATGCAACCACCCACGGCGTTTGGCACGGCCGGCCAAATTGACACTGACCTCTGCTCGTGTCGTCTCCTGAAACGACACGTCTGCCACGCGGATAGGATCACCAAGTAATGTTCCCTCGTGTAACTTCAGTGGATGGAAGCTGTTCACGGTCATGGTGCGAACAGGTGAGAAATCAAATCCCTGACAACCATTCACCCAGAAATCAACAACGTGTTCGTAAAATTTCGGCAGTTCAACGGGAGCAAGCCATAATGCCAAGCTGCGGGGAATGAGCTTCCCCCCCCGTTTGAGAAAACGATCCCGGGCGTCGGTCAGTGAACCGATGATGCCTTCTTCAAAACCAAACGTTCCCATCGTTTCCGTCACAATCACGTCGGCATGTTCAGGCAGCTCAACGTTGGAGGAATGGTCACGGTAAAATGTGATGCGATCGTGAAACCCATTCTGTGCTGCCACGCGTCTGGCCATTTCGATGACGGCTTCGTGCTCGATAGCATACACGTGACGCGCGCCCGCACGGCAAGCCAGGAAAGAGAGCATGCCGGAGCCGCATCCTATGTCAACCACCACATCGCCAGGGTGTACGGCTTGGGAAATGGCCTGGCGGTAGGCACCGGTCCGCGTTTCATCCGTCAGCAGTGACAGATGATAATTGATAAAGTCGGTGTATGGTGTCATGCGCTCCCCGTCGTGGCAATCGACGCTACCACATCCCGAAAAATGCAGGCAATGCGGCGTGCAGGGCTTTGGGGCATGCGCGCAAGCGGTTGAAGTCCGATTTGCCGTTATAGTACGTTCGCTTGTTTGATGCCTTGACGCTCTCGGTTTAATGAAGCAAAGGAGAAACGCGTTATGAAAACGTTGGTACTCGGCCTGATCGTCGGGGTGATCCTGATGTCGAGCGCATGCGTGGACCCACCTCGCCCACTCACACAGCGCAATGCCCAGCTCACACAGGGGAATGTTCAGATGAACCTGATCGTCGGCCAGACAACGAAGGCCGAGGTACTGGAAACCTTCGGAGCACCGAACATCACGACCCGTGACGGAGCAGAACGCGAAGTCTGGACCTACCAGCGGTCGGCACAGATCGCACAATCATCCAGTCAATCGGGATACTGGACCATTATCCTCGCCGGTCAAAATTCACGTTCATCCGGCTTTGAAAGCAGTTCAAGTATGATAACACTCATCATTAAATTTGATAAAAACGACGTTGTGAGCGACTTTCGGAGCCGAACTTCAAAGTTCTGATCCCCGCTCTGATATATAAAGGAGAAAAAAATATGCCGTTGCTTTATACAAGCGCGATAATCGTTTTAACCATCATAGCCTTCAACCTTACCGGATGTGCAGGTGGCCAGCAGAAACCACCAATGACTCCATTGGAGGTTCAGAGTATCCAGACAAGAGAGTTTGAATCTTCCAAAAAGATCGTGTTCGCCAGCGTTATCTCAGTCTTTCAAGACTTGGGGTACACCATAAAGAGTGCAGACAACGACACCGGACTCATCAACGCAGAAAGCACCACCCAGCAAGATACGAACTGGCAACTCTTTGCTGGCATGATAGTGATGGAACAGACGGTGGCAACCGCATTTGTAGAAGAGATTAGAGACAGGACTCGGGTACGATTGAATTTTGTGACAACGACACAATCATCCTCAGCCTATGGGCAGAACAGTAGAGAGGATGTCGCGATTCTGGATGCCACGGTTTACACAAACGCATTTGAAAGAATCGAGAACGCCATCTTTATTCGGTCGGGAGAGTAACCCCAGCAGCTCAACACCACAGAAGGGGCCTTCCGTCTCTGTTCGGAAGGCCCCTTGTTTGTGTATCAATCCTGGTGCAGGACACCTGTCGGGCAGGACGTATGACAGAAACCATTGAGACAAGGTCGCGTGACGGACGGGCTTAAAACGTGCGGACTCCAAGACCGCAACGCTGGGGTCATTCTTTCCGGACCTTTTGGCATCGGCGTGTCATCACCATGTTATTCCTCGGCTTCTCGGCCGGGGTCCCCTTTCTGTTAATTTTCTCCTCATTGTCTCTGTGGCTGCGTGAAGCCGGAGTCGAACGGGCAGCCGTCACATTCTTCAGTTGGGCCGGGCTGGGCTATTCCTTCAAATTCGTGTGGGCACCGCTTGTCGATAGACTGCCTCTTCCGGTCCTGACAGACACGTTCGGCCGGCGACGTGGATGGATGCTGCTCGCGCAATGTTCCATCATGGCCGCCATTGTGTTCATGGCCCTCATTGATCCTGCCGGCGGGCCGACCAGCCTCACGTGGATGGCGCTGGCTGCCGTGCTACTTGGGTTTTCCTCCGCGACGCAGGACATTGTCATTGACGCCTACCGTATCGAGTCGGCAGACACGTCGCTGCAAGCCATGATGTCAACCACCTACATTGCGGGCTACCGTGTTGGGATGCTGGTTTCGGGAGCCGGCGTGCTGTTGCTGGCCAGTGCCTTCGGATCGGCCAAAGACACCTATCAGTACCAGGCCTGGCAGTGGGCCTACGGCACAATGGCCTTGGTCATGCTGGTCGGCGTGGTCACCACGCTTGTGATTCCGGAACCTGGATCCCGTGGAACAGGCCGTACTTCCCGCCCGATCAAAGACTACGCAGGGGTTCTTGCCATGTTTACCCTCGCTGTCACCAGCTTTGTCCTGACTGTATACGCCATGGGAGAACTGACGGATGTGGTCACCTCAACAATCACGGGAACGAGTGGCGTCACTCCCTTGGTTGGATTTATGATCGAAACGGTGCGCCTGGGCACAGGAGGGATCGTGGCATGGCTGGTCGCCACATGTGTCATGCATATGGGGCTTGTCAGTCGTGACATGATGCGTGACACCTATCTTGCCCCGGTACAGGACTTCTTCAAGCGCTACGGCATCAGGACAACTGTCCTGCTCATGGCACTGGTTGGCATGTATCGCATCTCCGATGTCGTCCTGGGTGTGATTGCCAATGTGTTTTACCAGGACATGGGCTTCACTAAGCCGGAAATTGCCGGGGTGGTCAAGACATTCGGACTCTTCATGATCATCACCGGAGGGTTTCTGGGAGGACTCCTTTCGATGCAGTACGGCGTTATCCGCATTCTGTTTCTGGGTGCCTTGCTGTCGGCCGCCTCCAACCTTCTGTTTGTTATGCTCAACTCCATGGGACACAATCTCGGTATGCTCTACCTGGTTATTTCAGTGGATAACCTGTCGGCCGGCCTGGCCGGGGCCGCTTTCGTGGCGTTTCTCTCCAGCCTCACAAATATCCAGTTCACCGCCATGCAATATGCCATCTTGAGCTCATTGATGATCCTGCTTCCCAAACTACTCGGCGGCTATTCCGGAACCATCGTGAACAACATCGGATACACATGGTTTTTCACGATGACGGCACTCCTGGGCCTTCCAGTCCTCTTCCTCATATGGCACACCGGCGGTTGGGTGAAAATCGGACAGTCTGCCGACACACTCGCAACACAGCAACGCCATGAACCCGGCGTCTCGTAACATGCTCCCCGTCCAGACAGTATGTGGCAACGGAGAGAACGTCAGGCAACCTGATATGCCCGTGCGTCACGCACGTCAGCTGCCATCATCCGCACGATCAATCTGTGACGGTTGATTGACTTGCTCGAAAGGCCCGTGATACCGTTCACGCCATGAAAAAACCTTGTTATTCAATAGGTTTTGATGAATTCTGCCAGTTGGCCACGTTGGGGAATCTGGTGCCGGTTTATCGTGAAATCCTGGCAGACCTGGAAACGCCAGTGAGTGCGTTTTCCAAAATCAATGCCGGTGAAACGGCTTTCCTGTTTGAAAGCATCGAGGGCGGCGAGCACTGGGCACGATATTCCTTTCTGGGAAGTAATGCCGAGCAGGTGTTATGGGAAAGCGGCGGCAAGCTCCATATGAAAAGTGGTCACAAAACGGAAACGTGTCCGTTGAGTGATAATCCTTTGGACCATCTCCGGACCGTCATGAATGCCTTTCGGCCGGTGCGGGTCTCCGGTCTTCCCCGATTCGCAGGTGGAGCCGTGGGGTATCTCGGGTATGATGTCGTCCGATTTTTCGAACCGATCCCTGCGTATCCCAAAGATGACCCCCGGTTACCCCTGTTTGCCTTCTTTGTCACAAACACATTCCTGATCTTTGATAATGTGATGCACACGATCAAAGTTGTGGCCAATGCCCACGTGACGTCTTCCGCAAAGTCGGATCTGAAATCTGCGTACACGGGCGCGATAACCTGCATTGAGCATATGATCGCCAAGCTGAAGAAGCCCCTGCGCCGCCAGGCATCCGCCGCGCGTCGGCATGCCCCGCGTTTCACCTCCAATATGACGCAGGCCGATTTTGAAGCAATGGTGAAGCGGACGAAGGACTATATTCAGGCCGGCGATATTGTGCAGGCCGTGGTGTCACAGCGATGGCGGACCAGGATTCGCGTGCCACCCCTGGAAATCTATCGCGCCTTACGGGTGGTCAATCCTTCACCATACATGTTCTATCTTCGCATAGCGGGCGTTGAACTGGTTGGCTCATCACCGGAAATTCTGGTTCGGTGCGAAGAGAATCACGTGGTGGTTCGGCCCATCGCTGGGACTCGACAGCGTGGGAGTACGGTCGCGCAGGATCAGGCGTTAGCCGACGAACTGTTAGCCGATGAAAAGGAACGAGCCGAGCACGTGATGCTGGTTGATCTGGGACGAAATGACGTCGGGCGCGTGGCGCGAACCGGCACGGTGACGCTTGCTCCGTTCATGACAATCGAACGATATTCCCATGTCATGCACATTGTGTCACAAGTGACAGGCACGTTACACCCGGAGCACAATGCGTATGATACGTTGAAGGCCTGTTTCCCCGCCGGTACGGTTTCGGGCGCACCGAAAATTCGGGCCATGCAAATCATTGAAGAGCTTGAACCCACTCGGCGGGGTCCGTATGCCGGCGCGGTAGGTTATTTCAGTTTTTCGGGCAACATGGACACCTGCATCAACATTCGAACGGTGATCATTACACGCCACGACGCGTTCATTCAAACTGGCGCCGGCATTGTCGCGGATTCCGATCCCACCAGGGAATATGAAGAAACCTGCAACAAAGCCCGCGCTATGATGCGGAGCATTGAAATGGCGGAACAGGGCTTAGACTAACCGGCCACGGGTCGGAGGTCGGGATGCAGCGTACAGGCACGGCGCTCACACACCCCTTTCTCCCGGCCGCACCTTACGTGATGGGCATGGTATGCTGCTTGTCATCGACAATTATGATTCCTTTACCTACAACCTGGTTCAATACCTGGGAGAGCTGGGCGCCGACATTCGAGTCTATCGCAACGACGCCATCACAGTTGAAGCCATTGAACATCTTCAACCTGAGCAGATCGTGGTATCCCCCGGGCCATGTACCCCCAATGAAGCCGGCATCTCCGTGGAGGTGATTCGACGTTTTGCCGGACGCATTCCGCTTCTGGGGGTCTGCCTCGGGCACCAGTCTCTGGCTGCGGCCTTTGGAGGAGAGATTGTCCGTGCTGATCGTCTGATGCACGGCAAAATATCGTGGGTCAGGCACGACGGACGCATGTTGTTTGAAGGTCTGCCCAATCCGTTTGAAGCCACACGGTATCATTCACTGATCGTCAGGCAAGATACACTCCCACGTGATTTCGAAATTTCAGCCACAACGGATAAGGGTGAAATCATGGGCCTCCGGCATCGTCCAACCGGCGCGGAAGGTGTGCAGTTCCACCCGGAATCGATTCTCACCCAATCCGGCATGGCGCTGCTGCGTAATTTTCTCGCGTTCGACTCCGGACGTGGGGCCTCATTGCCGACAAAGCCACGGAAGAGCACAACGGACAGGCCGGCATGATCAAAACCGCACTCGAAAAACTGGTTGACAACACCAGCCTCACGGAAAAAGAAGCCCATGCTGTCATGCGTGAGATCATGCAGGGTGACGCCTCCGATTCACAGATCGCCGCCTATCTCATGGCCCTTCGCATGAAGGGAGAGACGGTCGAGGAAATTACGGGTTCAGTCAGAGCCATGAATGAAATGGCCATCCGGATTTATGTAGGCGATCCCCAGGTCGTGGACACCTGTGGAACCGGCGGCGATCGTTCCCATACCTTTAACATTTCCACCGCCGCCGCGTTTGTGATTGCCGGCGGGGGCATCACCGTTGCCAAGCATGGGAATCGGGCCGTCTCTTCACTGTCCGGGAGCGCGGATGTGCTGGATGCCATGGGCGTGAACATTGACCTCACGCCGGAACGGGTCGAGGCCTGTATCAATGAAATCGGGATCGGATTTCTGTTTGCGCCGCTTTACCACGGAGCCATGAAGCGTTGTGCCACCCCTCGTGCTGAAATGGGCATACGGACGCTGATGAACCTCATGGGGCCTTTATCCAACCCGGCAGGAGCGGGCATCCAGATCCTGGGAGTTTCCGATCACGCCTTAACGGAAACTGTGGCTCAAGTCTGCATGCGCCTGGGCACCCAACATTGTTTTGTCTTGCATGGCAAGGACGGATTGGATGAAATCACCTTGACCGATTTTACATATGTTTCCGAGAGCAAGGCCGGACGGGTCTCCAGCTATCATGTTGCCCCCGAAGATTTTGGATTGACCCGGGCGCGTCCGGAAGAACTGCGTGGTGGAACGCCCAAAGAGAATGCGGTGCTTATTCAGGATATTCTCAAAGGTCATCGCAATGCCAAACGGGACGTAGTACTCATGAATGCCGCCCCAGCGTTTGTGGCCTGTGGACAGACCCGAGATCTCAATGCAGGGTATCAGCAAGCCGCCCGTGTGTTAGACAGCGGGGCGGCCTACGAGAAATTTCAGAAACTGGTCGCGTTTTCCCGTCGGACAATCGTATGATTCTTGATCGAATCCTGGAACATAAGACAGCGGAACTTCGCCGGAAAAAAACCCGTGGATACCTGACCAGCCTGAAGGGAACCATCGCCGACCGGCCGGAGCCTCTGGACTTTCTCAACGCCGTACAGGAGGCATGGGCTCCGGATTCCCCGACACTGATTGCTGAAGTCAAAAAGGCCTCACCCAGCCAGGGGGTAATGCGTCCGGAGTTTCGCGATCGCTTTGATCCGGTCGCGATCGCCCGCACCTATCAGCAGTATGGCACTGCAGCGGTATCTGTGCTAACCGATCAGGATTTTTTTCAGGGACACCTGAACAACCTCGCCCTCGTTAAAGATCATGTGGGACTGCCGGCGTTGAACAAGGAATTTATCGTTGACGAGGTGCAAGTGTATGAATCGCGTGCGTACGGGGCAGATGCGATCCTGCTTATCGTGGCCGCGCTGGATCGGGTCCAACTCGACGATCTCCATGCAATCGCCAGGGGCCTGGCACTGGACATCCTGTTTGAAACGCATCATGAGCGGGAAGTTGATGTTGTCCTGGAACGCATTCCCGATGCCATCCTGATTGGCATCAACAACCGGGATCTGCAAACCTTCTCCACGGATCTGGCGGTCACCGACAGGCTTGCCCGACGGATTCCTTCCGATAAATTCATTCTGAGCGAAAGTGGAATCCGTGAGCGAGCAGACGTCCTGCGGATTGCAGAAGCTGGTGCCAGGGCCATGCTGGTTGGTGAATCGTTGCTTCGAGCGGATGACGTCGGCGCAAAAATCCGGGACTTGCGTGGCATGACACAGGAGACACACGAAGCTCGGCAGGCTGCCCGGGACACAGGCTGGAGATAACAGCCCGTCTTCTATCATGGCGATGCCGAAAATCAAAATCTGCGGGATTACAAACCCGATTGATGCCTTTCAGTCGGTTCGTGCCGGTGCCGATGCGATTGGCTTCGTCTTTTACACGCGCAGCCCGCGCAACGTGAGCCCGGACGTCGTCAAAGCCATCGTGGGCGATTTGCCGCCTTTTGTATTGCCCATTGGGGTTTTCGTCAACGAAGCACCATGGAAAGTTCGCACAATCATGCAGGAGTGCGGACTGGCCTTTGCGCAGCTTCACGGAGACGAATCGGCCGACTATTGTGCATCGCTCGGATGTCCGGTGATCCGGGGACTTGGCCTTGGTGACCACAAGACCGTTGTCGCCATGGCGGCATACCAGGACAGGGCCCACGTTCGGGGCTTCGTCTTGGATGCTGTTTCAGATGTCGCTTACGGCGGGACAGGAAACACCGCAGACTGGACCCTGGCCGCCGAAGCGGCGCGGTCCTTTCCATGTTTACTGGCCGGAGGTCTCACGCCCGGGAACGTCCGGGACGCCATTCAGAAAGTGCAGCCCTATGGCGTGGATGTCAGCAGTGGTGTTGAAGCGATGCCGGGCAAGAAAGACCCGGCTAAGGTGCAAGCCTTTATCCAAGCGGTGCAAGATGAGTCGTCGTCCGTCGACCGGTAGAGGGCGTCGTGCCCGGGACAGCCGTATACCTTCCTTCGTTCCCCGGCAATGTGTGAAGAGACAGGCATTCCTCGCGGGGATGTTCACACAACCATGGCAGGCCAGGAGCCGTCTTCTATGACACCTGTCCCGGATCCGCGAGGTCGTTTCGGCCAGTATGGAGGGCAATACGTTCCCGAAACCCTCATGCCGGCCATTCTCGAATTGCAGGAGGTCTACGCCCGGCTGTGCCACGACCGAAGTTTTCAACAAGAATTTCAGGCATGTTTGAAGAAACATGTGGGGCGTCCCACGCCTCTCTACTTTGCCAAACGACTCACCAGAACCCTGGGCGGGCCAAAGATCTACCTGAAGCGGGAGGACTTGTGTCATACCGGTGCACACAAAATCAACAATACCATTGGCCAGGCCTTGCTGGCACAACGCATGAATAAACGTCGGATTATCGCAGAAACCGGCGCCGGGCAACATGGAGTCGCGGTGGCAACCGTGGCGGCCGCGTTTGATCTGGAAGCGGAAATTTACATGGGCACGGACGACATGAAGCGGCAGGCGTTGAACGTCTTTCGGATGCAATTGCTCGGGGCAACCGTCACCGGGGTGAACGCCGGCAGCCGGACACTCAAAGACGCCATCAGTGAAGCGATGCGTGACTGGACCACCAATGTACGCACCACGCATTACCTGCTTGGCTCCGTGTTGGGTGCACATCCCTACCCGATGATTATTCGTGATTTTCAATCGGTGATTGGACGTGAGGCGCGGCACCAGATTCTGGAGGCGGAAGGGCAACTACCTCACTGTCTGGTTGCCTGTGTGGGAGGCGGAAGCAACAGTATTGGATTGTTCTATCCTTTTATCAACGATCCGCAGATTCGCATGGTGGGAGTCGAAGCCGGGGGCCTGGGCCTGGACAGCGGACAACATGCCGCCCGCTTTTCAGGAGGATCGCCGGGGGTGCTGCAGGGCACGATGACCTATGTGTTGCAGGATCAGCACGGACAAATCAATGCCACGCATTCGGTATCCGCCGGGCTTGATTATCCCGCGGTTGGCCCCGAACATGCCATGTACCATGACTCAGGTCGTATTCACTATACCTCGGCGACAGATGAAGAGGCTTTGCAAGCCTTCGATTTGTTATCATGCGAAGAAGGGATTATCCCTGCCCTGGAAAGTGCACATGCCATTGCGGAAGCTGTCAAACGCGCGCACACGATGCAGAAAAGCCACATCATGATTATCAATCTGTCTGGGCGCGGCGACAAAGACGTCGACCAGATCGCCCGGATGCGTGGCGCAGAATTCTGAACCATGCCCATGTCCTCCCATCGCATTGCTGCCACCTTTCAGTGTCTCCGTCAACGGACGGAGAAAGCCCTGATTCCCTATATCATGGCGGGAGATCCCTCGTTGGCTGATACGGAATCCCTGATCCTCTCTCTGGAACGGGCTGGTGCCGATCTGATTGAAATCGGAGTCCCGTTTTCTGATCCTATTGCCGACGGTCCCGTCATTCAACGGGCGGCAGAGCGGGCCTTGCGGTCAGGCACCTCACTCCCCGGTATTATCCGTCTGGTCAAATCCGTCCGTGCCATCACGCAAGTACCGCTGATACTCATGGCCTATTACAACACCATTATGGCCATGGGGGAACAACGATTTTGTCACGAGGCGGTGGAAGCCGGGGTGGACGGAGTCATTGTTCCTGACATGCCGCCTGAAGAAGCAGACCGGTTACAGAAAGCCGCCGATGAGCAAGGCCTTTGCGTGATTTTTCTCCTGGCACCAACGAGTACCCCTTCAAGGCAAACCGACGTGATCACACGAACCAGGGGATTCATTTATTATGTATCCATGACCGGGATCACCGGGGCAAAACTGCGAGATCTGGATTCCATTCAACGCAACGTTCTGGCACTGCAAAGACAAGCACGGAAACCGGTGGCTGTCGGGTTTGGCATTGCCACGCCCGAGGAGGCACGACACATCGCGGCCTTTGCCGATGGTGTCATCGTCGGCAGTGCCTTCGTCCGAATCATCGAAGAACACCAGCATGCCCCGGATTACCTGCAAGCTGTCAGCCACTTCACAGCCGGGCTGAAAGCAGCTTGCTCGTTCAACGATGCACGATAACGTTTCTTCTCACACGGTACTCCACGCATCGTGGCTCTGAAGGCCGAACATGACGGTCAGCCTCCATGACGTGCGTGAGGTCCTCGCCGAAATGATGCCGGTGTGCGTCGGCGGCTTGGTTCAGAAAATTCAGCAACCCTCGCCGCATACGATCATCATCGCTCTTCGCCGACCACAACGGTCATGTTCCATACTCATTTCAGCCCATCCCCAACACGGCCGGGTGCATATGCTGCACCAAACCATGCCCGGTGCACCGACTCCTCCCTCGTTCTGTCAATATTGTCGTGCTCATCTCCTGGGTACCCGGGTTCAGCGTATCGTCCAGACCCCTGGTGACCGCATTGTCTGGCTGGAACTGAACAAACACGACACACGGTTCTTTCTGGTGGCGGCCCTTACTGGACGTTCGGCCAACCTGTTCGTTCTGGACTCCCGGGCCATGGTGTTACGATCCCTTAAACCCGAAACCGTCCCTGGCCGGATCGTGGGCCAACCATTTACCTTCTCCCCTGTTCCCCTGACCACTGACACATTCCAGGCCGTACAGGAAGATTGTCCGCGCCGTCATGCTGTTCATGAGGCAGACTTTCCCGTTTCGCAACGGATTGAAGAGACGTATCGCACAGCCGAACGGGACGCACATCTTGAAAAGGAACGTCGCCAACACATAGCTGGCTTGCGGGCCACGGTGCAGCAATTTCGGCGGCGGATATCGAAACTCACCGGGGATCTTGATGCAGTCGCCCCCTATCGTGAGTACGGGCGGTTCGGCGAGCTGTTGAAACACCAAGTCAATACCCTGAGAAAAGGGCAACGCGACATTCGCGTGATTGATTATTTTGATGAAACCCTGCCTGTGATCACCCTGCCGCTGGATCCTGAAAAAAACGGAACCGCCAACCTTGCCACGTATTTTAAAAAGTACCGCAAATATGCCGGGGCACAGAAGCATCTTGTTCCTCGTCTTGAGGAGACCAAAAACGGACTGGTCACACTTCAACGGATGTTACATGAATGGGAAAGTGGACAGGTGACCATGCTCTCTGAGAACGGGACCAGAGAGCACGCAATGGTTCGACGGCACATTCCACGGCCAGGCATGTCAACAAAACCAGCCGCGACGGCCTATCGTCGTTTTTGCTCTCATGATGGATACGCCATTCTGGTCGGAAACAACGCGAGCGGGAATGATATTCTGACCTTCACGGTATCCAAACCTGACGATCTCTGGTTGCATGCCAGTGGCACGTCGGGGGCACACGTGATCGTCGAATTGCACAAACGCCAGCAGGTCCCGCCTGAAACACTCAAGGATGCCGCCACCCTGGCGTTGTTTTACAGCAATGGTCGAAAACAAGGGAAAGGTGACATCCTCTACACGCCGAGAAAATACGTCAGAAAACCCAAAGGAGCAAAGCCAGGCTCCGTCACGGTGACCCGTGGAAAAAGCATGTGGATCGCTGTGGACCAGGCACGCCTGGAGCGGCTCAAGTCAGCCAATGGTTCCGAATGCGTTACAGCGTCATCCCAAAACGCAGGGCAACGACGATGAAGAAAGGAATGTGTCATGGACAATGCACTCACAGAAGAAGTTCAGGAACACCGAAAAGCCCAGTACCCTGTTCATCCCCTGATTTTAAACAGATGGTCGCCTCGCTCCATGACCGGGGAGGCAATATCCGACGATGAACTCATGCCACTGTTTGAAGCAGCACGTTGGGCACCATCGTCCAATAATGCGCAACTGTGGCGTTTCGTCTACGCCAAGCGGCAATCGCCGTTCTGGGAGACGTTTGTTGATTTGCTTGTCGAAGGCAACAGGGTCTGGGCGCAACATGCCGCTGTGCTCATTGTCATCACGTCCCGAAAGCTCTTTGAACGCGATGACCAACCGGCGGTCACGCATGCCTTTGATGCGGGCGCGGCATGGGAAAATTTAGCGTTAGAGGGGACACGCCGGGGCCTCGCCGTCCACGGCATGCAGGGATTCGATTATGACAGGGCCAGGAACACGCTCAACGTCCCCGAGATGTATGCCGTCCTCGCCATGGTCGCGATTGGCAGGCGAGCGTCCAAAGAAGCCTTACCGCCACACCTTATGGAGCGAGAGTTTCCCAACAGCCGACGTTCCCTGGCTGAAATCGTACTGGAGGGGCGCTTCGGATAGGGCAGCGTTCCTTCCTGGTTTCTGGTTCAGCGTTGAATGGTTTCCGCGACCCGGTCTGGTGCGAACACCCCCCGCTCCGTGACGATCGCGGTAATATACTCGGCGGGCGTCACATCAAAGGCAGGATTCAGGACATGGACGCCTTGGGGAGCAATCCATGTCCCTCCATGCAACGCGGTGATTTCACAGGACGGGCGTTCTTCAATAGGCACCGGTGAACCGGACAGAGCCAGGAGGTCAATGGTCGACGAGGGAGCCACCACATAAAACGGGATGCTATGAACACGGGCGAGCACTGCGATGGAATACGTGCCAATTTTATTTGCCACATCGCCGTTGGCCGCGATCCGGTCCGCGCCTACCACACAGAGATCAATCCGGCCCTGTTGCATGAGAGCTCCGGCCATATTATCCGTGATCAGCGTGACAGGAATGCCATCTTCCATCAATTCCCAGACCGTCAGTCTGGCACCTTGAAGAACGGGTCGAGTTTCACCGGCGAAGACATGAATCTTTTTCCCTTGTTCCCATGCAGCCCTCACCACACCCAAAGCCGTGCCATAGCCGGCTGTTGCCAAAGCACCGGCATTGCAATGCGTTAAAATGTTCTGCCTGTGCCGGATAAGGGTGGCCCCGTGCTGGCCCATGGTTTTACACATCGCGATATCTTCCTGTTGAATGGCCAGGGCTTCGTCCACCAGCCGGGACTGAATCTCACCGACCGTGCGTTCGCGGTTCGTTTGCAGGACTCTTTTCATCCGTTCAAGTGCCCAGAAAAGATTGATCGCCGTGGGTCGCGTGGCGGCCAGTTGTTCACATACGGCCAGAACGTGTTTCTCAAAGACAGGGACATCGGTCGTTGCCACGGATTGCGCTCCCAGCGCAACGCCCATGGCTGCCGTGACACCGATAGCCGGTGCTCCCCGCACACGCAACTCACGAATAGCGGATGCCACTGTCGCCACGTCTCTGCATTCAAAAATCATCGTGCGGCCAGGCAACTGTGTCTGGTCAAGGAGACAAATGACCCCTGCTTTCCATTCAACAGTGGGAATCATGTCGGACATCCCCCCTGGCCATCGTCAGAATTCCTCATCTTCGTGCCCGGAGTCAGCGGATTGAACCTCCGGTAGTACTGTGGGCTCCTCATGGAAAAACATTTTCTTGGGCAGGGTGATCGTATTTTTCAGAACATTAAAAGCCAGTTCGCCAAACTGCGTGACCCCGAACGCAAGGGATTCCAACGGCATGTAGGTCACCTGGGGATCGCTGAGCGATCCCTTGATTTCAAACAATGCCGAGAGCACCTCCTGGTCGTCATCAATCAGCATCCCAAACAACGAGATTTTCCGAAGAAGATCAAAATAGGAACCAAGCGGGCTGGAAGCAGCCACCACGTTCAGTTCATCGTGCATAAAGTCATACTGCCCCGCAGCGGTCATTTTCAGAATTGGTCCGTCCATGACAATATCTTCTGAAACAAGGCGGCCGTTGTCGACGGTCAATGTCCCCGTTTGTTTATCAAAGGGATAGCCTTCCTCCAGGAGATCGACCTGTCCCTGCAACATGCTCGGAACATTCAGGAGGGCCAGTATTTTCGGGATCACCGTGCCCCGTTTGATGCGCCCATCCGCAATCGCAATTTTCAGACGTCCAGTGAGTGTCGGGAGGATGCCACGAGCATCGTTCCCGTGTCCTGCCAGCATGCCTTCCACAGACACCATTCCCGTCAGTAATCGTTCATCCAGCGTCTTCTCTTCGAGAAAGGTTTGTTCCAGCGCTAACAGAGGAATCTTGTGCACCGCAAACCTGGTTTTCACCGTGGCTGGTCGATCGGCAGGCAGATGGGTGACCATCTGTCCTCGAATCGTGCCATGTGTCGTCTGTCCCTGAACAGCCTCAAGGCTGATGACACTGTTCTGGATCCGGAGTCGACCGGTTAACGCCCGAAAAGACAATTCGTTGTACCAGGCGCGATCGAACTGCAGATCTCCGGAGATGGTGGCCGTCCGGGCAATGTCTTCCAAAGTCTTTCGCAGGATGGATCGCGGCCCACTGGGGATCAGACGAGCCAGATCAAATTGAGACGACGTCAACGTAAAGGTCATCGCGGGTTGACTGTCCCATTGTTGAATGACGCCCGTGGCCCGCGCCAGGCTTTCCCCCATTCTCCATTGCAGCTGCTTCAGATCGACGGCATGTCCGTTCAGCCTGGCACGAAGAAACACGTGCGAAACTGGCGGCGTCATCCCGTCAAGATTGATGGTGCCCTGTGTGAGCGCCACCCATCCCGACTTGCTCCATGACCGCCAGTCATGTCCCGTTCCCTGAAGCGCCAGCGCAACTTCCAGCGTCCCGGCCGGTATCACCCCGTCAAACAACCGAAGGCCTGGTGGGAGATCGGTAAGATGTATGGGCGCACTGGTCAGTGAGACATTCAGGGCCGGCGTTTGACCATAACGCAAATGTCCTTGCCCCGTCAGACTGACAGACGGAAAGGTCAGGGAAACGTGACGGAAAGCGAGTTGGCGATTCTTGCCAAGCTGAACGTTCCAAGCGAACTGTCCTTCGAGGGGAAGAGCTTTGTTGATGATCCCCGGCACCACAATGCCCAATCCCTGTAAATCAACGGTTCCTCGAATGACCGGGATTTCAGGTTTGCCGGTCACCACGACCAGGTAGTCGGCGGTCCCTGAAAGCACCTCCTGCTCCGCCAAGGATGATTCTGGAAACAACGTGGCGAGATCATCGCTGTGGAGGCGTCCCTGAATACTCACCTCGCCAAGAGAGGATGGCTTTGCAAAGTCCATCTGCCCTTCGATATGAAAATCGCTCGTTCCATACTGTCCCCGGACGTTTTCAAAACGCAGATAGTTTGGCGAAAAGGCGAGAACCCCGTTCAGGTGGGTGACAAGGCCCTGCGACCCGGGAAGTTGTAACGTCACCTGTTCCGGGCGATACTGCGCATCCTGGAACATGATGCGTGCCGGGTCCTGAAGAGGGCCACCGAACCGCAGCGTCATGATCCCCTGGCCTGCCTGACCCTGAACAAACGGCATGGCATATCGTTCAGTCTCCCAATCAAATATCTTCTGGACGACATCGGTCAATTGTGTTGGAGACACCACTCCCACCAGTTCCGTCGTCAGCCAGGGGCCGTCCTCGTTCAAAAGAATGATGCCCGTTGCCTCCGTCACGGGAATGTGCCCGTAGAGGCCCTGAAAACCGGACAACCGAATCCGGTCGGGCCGGACATGGATGACCCCGCTGACCTGTTCAGCCTGTCCCCACTCGGAACCGAAGGCCACAGTTCCCTCCGACAGGTGAAATTCTCCTCCAAGGGAATATCCCCATCCCTCGCGGGCAGAGCCTGATACTGTCGCTGACACCGCCTGGATCTTGCCGTGAAGGACCTGCCGGCGAATATTCTGATACAGGTCAGAAGCAAGCCAGTCACTCGGGAGCACGTGAGACAAATGACGAATGGCTAATGGCGTACTCGTCCACTGACTGGAGATGGTTGGAGGCTCGGAATGGAATAAACCTGCCATAATCAGGTCCACATTCAGGTCGACAACGTCCGTCAACACCACGAGATCGGACAGCACCAGATCATATCCCCGCACGCCTGGTGCAATACGAACATGTCCATGAGCCGTGGTGTGTCCCTGGAAGTCTGCCGGCACGGCCCCAAACCTGAAAAAATTCGTTGCCTGGACAAGCGTGTGTCGATCAAATTCCACGCGAGTATGCAGCGCAAGTTGTGGAGGCAGGTCCCCAGGTTCCGTTGGGATCACACCCAGAAATCCGCCGACATGCTCGATAGTACCGTAAGACGACAACAAGGATC
Source organism: Nitrospirales bacterium (assembly GCA_007570995.1). Taxonomy (GTDB): domain Bacteria; phylum Nitrospirota; class Nitrospiria; order Nitrospirales; family UBA8639; genus Bin75. The sequence continues at coordinate 64,453 of RKSG01000145.1, read as the reverse complement.
CCGTTCCCTGATCAGACAGGCGCGCGGAAAGAAACACATCCGTTGAGCCCTTCAGCGCGAATCGCTCAACCTGCAGTTCGATCTCGTCTGCGCGGAAGTGTAACGGAACTTCGCGGGAGAACCGATCTTCGATCTCCAGTGACCCATTGACCAGTTCCAGTGCAAACCCGGACAGGAGCACCCCCAACCCGTTGGATGCCCCACCGTGAAGCAGGTCGTGATAGTTCCATTGCCCATGTTCGTCCCGTTCAAGATCAAGATGTGCATTCTCAATGGTCACAACATTGGGCTCAAGCGCATCCTGCGCCAGCGAGAACACACTGATCCCCAGCCGAATATCCGAGGCTTGAAAGATCGGATTGTCCCGCTCCGGGTCACCGATGCTGACGCCTGTCAGGGTTAACCTCGGACGAGGGAAAATCTCCACGCGAATGTGCTGGAAGGTGACCGGTGCTCCCAGGGAGCCGGCAATGAGCCCCTGCACCATGTTGCGCAAGGCATGCTTCTGAAAAGTCACCACATAGGCCACACCGGCCAGACACACAACCAGCAGGAGACACAGGGTCAGCATCCAGCGTTTTCGATTGGACGTCACGCATGCCCTCCGGGCTGAAAAGTGCGAGGGCATGGCATAAGGGAGGCTGAACGGACGAAGCAGACCTGGCATACCGGAAAAGCAGCGAGTACCCTACCCTTTCCCCGCACGCGCTATCCTTCCCCGTGCCCGTTCCGCAACCTGGCTGCCATACGCCCGCACGTTGCTGGCTTGCTGTGATCTTGACAGACGAACGACGGTGTCATTACCGTCGTAGACGATTGTAGCTGATGCTCACTTGCCATGCCATCTTTCGTTGCTGGTCCATCCGATCACGTTCCGAACCGGCGGTCCGGCCCTGTGCCGGTCTTGCCGCACGCTCTGGTCAAAACCATCCTGCAGTTGTACGACTACCCCCACCCCTGGAAACCCCACACCATCATTCGCGGGTATGATAAGGCCCATGCTTTAAGAACGGCAACGATGTGCATGGCTGTTGCCCGCTACCTTTCTCACGAACCATCACGACTCCGATCATTTCACATTGCCTGTCTCCTCCATGATCTGGGACGAGCGGGACTCGACCCACGTCTGTTTGGACGAATATGGTCATGGGCTCGCAAACACAACGTGCCGACCAGACCAGCCGAATGGCGTTTACGGCATCCCCATTCGCGTTACGGCGGAGAAGCCAAGGCATTTGTGAAGGCTCACGGTCAACAACTGGCCGACGAAGGCGTGCCCCTGACCCCGTGGGCCTGCGAACAGATTGACATGCGACTGGATTTTGCCCGTCGCCATCGTCGTCAACTCAAACGAGCCAAACCAACGCTGGAAAGCCTGGGCATTCGCTGGTTGCCCTGGATGGAACACGTCACATTGTCCTATTATTATCCTGAAAAACTGGCGCAGTCTCCGGGATGGGTCAGGGAATTGGGAGAAATTCTCATTGCATGTGAGCAGTTGGAAGCCTACAGTAACCGACGACGGGGCAAAGATTACTATACACGCGTGCAGGAAAGTTTTACGGAAGCATTCACCTACCTTGACTCGTTACAACGGCAAAACCGATTAAGCGTCCGGGTGCTGAATGCGGTGCGACGATTAACAGCCTCGGGGATCTTTGACCCCGTACTCAAAGCCGCTCGAGGAGGAATCCTCTCTCCCGACGAACAACGTTTTTTGCGATCGCTCTGGTAGGGAACCCTGATGCCGGTCTTCACACGCACGTTCTCGGTGAACATGCAAGGCAGGTCTCACATGGAGAACATTTCCGATGCTGTCCGACACTGTCTGTCCCAAACCCGCTTGCAGGCTGGAATCGTGACGATATTCGTAAGACATACCACCGCGTCGGTGCTGATTGTCGAAGACGAACCGGGATTGCGAGCCGACACCAGCACGCTCTGGGACAATCTGGTACCGGCTGATCCCGCGTGGCAACATAACACCGGCAATCCTGGAGAAGACAACGGGCACAGTCACTTGCGGGGACAAATCCAGGGTCACTCCCTCACGATTCCCTTCGCCGGACACGAGCTTCTTCTGGGGACCTGGCAGGACATCGTTATTCTTGATTTTGATACACGAGCACGATCCCGTGAGATCATCGTGCAAATGATAGGTGAATGACGGCCGGGTGGTGGACAGCTGGGAGCACGGCTGACCCCACGTCATTCATGGTTGTGTGAAGAAGGAAGAAGGAGGAAGGAGCTATGACGTATGCACCCCGACCTGTCCCACATTCGCGCGCGCTACGGCTCGTCTGGTGGTCGGCTTTGCTGCTGTGTCTTGGACTGTTGACCACACCGGCCAATGCCTCGGAGGAACGACAACTTGTGGAAAAAGCCCAACATACATTTGAGAGTTTTATGGAAGATCCCAATTTGACGTGGTTTCAAAATCACATCAACGATGCCAAAGCCATTCTGATTGTTCCGCAACGACTACGGGCTGCATTCTTTGTGGGCGCGGACGGGGGTAGTGGCATCGCGCTTGCCCGTGACGAACAGACAGGAGAGTGGAGCCAGCCGGCCTTTTATGTGTTGGGTGGCCTCAGCCTGGGATTGCAATGGGGTGGTGATGCGTCGGAGGTCATTCTCCTGGCGATGACGCACGAGGCCCTTGAAAATCTGTACACCTCGTCCTTCAAACTCGGCGGAGATGCATCGATTGCCACAGGGCCCTATGGCGGTGGCATTCAAGGCTCGACATCCGCCAATGTCAATGCCGCCTTTCTGGCATTTGCCCGTTCCAAAGGCGCGTATGTCGGTATCTCGCTGGAAGGCGCCATTCTCTACGCAAGCGATGATTCCAACGTCGCGTATTACGGGGAACCTGTTCGACCGCTGGATATTCTCGTGAAAGGCACTGTGACGAACGACCACTCGGCCAATCTCCGAAAAAGCATTCAGGCCGCAACCACGCCCTAGCCGGGTCAATGCCCCTTCCCTCACGGCAACGTGCCCCGGAAGCAAGACAGTGGAGAACGTGTTCAGTGCCGACCGGTGGGAACGATCATGACCTGATCATTCTTACAATCAACGGTGACCGTGTCTCCGTCCACCACGTCCCCCTTGACCAGGAGCTTCGACAATGGCGTTTCCACGTCATGCTGGATCAACCGTTTCAATGGCCGGGCACCATACATGGGGTTGTAGCCTCGTCGTCCCAGATTCAACAGGGCTTCGTCGGTTACCACTAAACGGATTCGTCGATCTTGCAACCTGTCCCTGACACGAGCCAGTTGAATGTCCACGATTCGACCCAGCTCTTCTGCATTCAATGGATGGAACACGACGGTTTCATCAACCCGGTTTAGAAATTCAGGACGGAAACAGCGCTTGACCTCATCGGCGACCAGTGCCTGCAAGGCTTCATATGTCTGGCCCCGTTGCTGGGCATCCAGGATTTCCTGACTGCCGATGTTCGACGTCATAATCAGCACCGTATTTTTGAAATCAACGGTGCGGCCACGGGCATCGGTCAACCGGCCGTCATCCAGGACCTGCAGTAAAATATTGAACACATCATGGTGAGCCTTTTCGATTTCGTCCAACAGAATCACGCAAAAAGGACGTCGCCGCACCGCCTCGGTCAATTGCCCACCTTGTTCGTATCCAATGTAGCCTGGCGGAGCGCCAAGAAGTCGCGAGACCGTATGTTTCTCCATATATTCCGACATATCGAGCCGCACCAGATTAGCTTCATCATCAAAGAGGGTCTGAGCCAGGGCCCGTGCTAATTCCGTTTTCCCTACGCCGGTCGGGCCAAGGAACAGAAACGATCCAATGGGTCTGTTGGGATCCTTGATACCGGATCTCGCCCGCAGTACCGCATCAGCCACTGCCCGGACGCCCTCTTCCTGGCCCACGACACGTGTGTGCAGCGTATCCCCCAAGTGCAGAAGCTTTTCCATTTCTCCCTGGAGAAGCCGGCTGACGGGAATACCCGTCCATCGGCTGACGACTTCCGCAATGTCTTCTTCGTCAACTTCCTCTTTGAGAAGACGCGGCTTCCCTTCGGTTCGATCAAGCTGGGCCTCCTCATCCTGAAGCTCCCGTTCCAGCCGGGGCAGCGTCCCATATCGCAGTTCCGCCACGCGATTGAGATCATATTCACGCTCGGCCTTCTCAATCTGAGGCTTGAGATCTTCAATGCGCTGCCGGATTTGCTGCAATCGCCCAACGGCGGCTTTCTCTGCCTCCCATTGTGTGTTCAATTCGGCCAGGGTGTGTCGTTTGCCTTCAAGCTCGCCCTCCAGTGTTTCCAGTCTGGATTTGCTGCTCAGGTCATCTTCCTTCTTGAGCGCCTCCCGTTCGATTTCCAGTTGCATGACCTTCCGCGATACTTCATCCAGTTCGGCAGGCAAACTCTCGATTTCCGTGCGAAGTCGAGCCGCCGCCTCATCAATCAGGTCAATGGCTTTGTCCGGAAGAAACCGGTCGCCAATATACCGATGAGACAACCGCGAAGCCGCAACCAGGGCGGCATCTTTAATCCGCACCCCATGATGAACTTCATAGCGTTCCCGCAGTCCTCGAAGAATTGAAATTGTGTCCTCCACCGATGGCTGCTCGACAAACACGGGCTGAAAACGACGCTCCAGTGCAGCGTCTTTTTCAATCTGCTTGCGATATTCATCCAGTGTGGTCGCGCCGATCAGATGCAATTCGCCCCTGGCGAGCATGGGCTTGAGCAAATTGGCCGCATCCATGGATCCCTCTGCCGCTCCTGCACCCACGACGGTATGCAGTTCATCAATAAAGAGCAGAATATGACCGCCGGATGCCTGAATTTCTTTCAACACGGCCTTCAACCGCTCTTCAAACTCTCCTCGAAATTTGGCCCCTGCCACCAGGGCCCCCATGTCCAGGACCACCACGCGTTTCTGTTTCAACCCTTCCGGAACATCACCCTTCACAATCCGTTGGGCCAATCCTTCCACGATGGCCGTCTTCCCGACTCCCGGCTCGCCAATCAGCACCGGATTATTTTTCGTCCGTCTCGACAAAATCTGAATCGTCCGTCGAATTTCCTCGTCACGACCGATGACCGGATCCAGCTTGCCCTGTCCCGCCAGCATGGTGAGATCCTTGCCATATTTCCCCAGCGCCTGATATGTGCCTTCGGGATCCTGGCTGGTAACTCGTTGGTGGCCGCGAATTTTCTGCAATCCGCCCAACAGTTTCTCTCGCGTGACTCCCAAGGTATTCAACACGCCACCCTGAGCCACCATGGCCAGCAACAGATGTTCGACGCTCAGATATTCATCTTTCAGAGACTGTTTTTCTCTCTCTGCGAGGTCAAGAAGTGTCGCCATGCGTTGGGTCAGATGCACTTGCCCCGGAGCCGCTCCGGGGCCCTGGACTCGAGGAATGTTTGCCAGCTGTCGTTCGGCTTCTGCTTTCACGGCGGCAATGGAGACGCCGGCCTGTTCCAGAATCGGAGCAGACGCTCCGTCAGACTGTTCCAGCAAAGCCATGAGGACATGGTCAACATCGATTCCCTGATGATGCCGCCCCATGGCAAGTACCGAAGCCGACTGCAATGCCTCCTGGACTCGTAATGTCATACGGTTCATATCTATCATTGCCGACTCCCTTCCTCATGTTTCCAGGTCATCATTGCCTCTCCATCTGGAAGCAGATAACCACCTCCGTGATCAAATCAAGACAGACAGCGTCCAGGATAAGAAGCCTGGTGTGTTGAGGCTGTGTGGAACATTGGCTGTTCCAGTGGGAGCCGTTGATGATGTCCGACCGTACATCCGAGCGAGCAGGGTCTAATATCCGGCATGGAGAGGTGTCCGGGGCACTCACGAGACCGAGCAGCCGGATCACCGACAGGTCAGGACGTCGGGGAAAGAGTCGCTCAGGTTTTGTCATTCCTGCGAAAGCAGGAATCCAGAACAGTCACATGACAGACAACCAGCCGGACGGCTCCATCCTCGCAAGCCAACTTGGCGGGTCTTGCGGGATGACAGATCAGCTTTGACGGGAAACAGCGAAAGACACAGGGATTCCGGTCCCTGGCCAGAGACCAAGGGCAGGTCTTTCGCGGCAAGGACAGGTGTGGGTGTAGTGGTCAGGCGGGGGTGTGGATCGAAGCCCAATATCTACAACAGGCAAGCACAAACAGTCTTTGTGTATCGCGGCATGTCATTCTCTCCACCAAGGGGGGGCCTGTCCTTGGATCACAGCCCCCCCCCCTTGATGAATCCTGATCTTACAGAACTGTCGCCCACTACCCTACACATCATAGTACAAATAGAATTCGTGTGGATGAGGCCGAATCCGGACCTGATCCACTTCCTTGTCCCGCTTATAGGCGATCCAGGACTCCAACAGATCCTGGCTGAAGACGCCCCCCTGTAACAGGAATTGATGGTCCTGCTCCAAATGTTTCAGTGCCTCGCCCAAATCCGACGGCAGCGTCGGGATTTTTTTTGCCTCATCTGATTCCAGATCATAGAGGTTTTTGTCCACGGCATCGCCGGGATCAATTTTTTTCTTGATGCCGTCCAGGCCAGCCATTAACAGTGCACTGAATGCCAGGTACATGTTGGCGGACGGATCGGGGAACCGCACCTCAACCCGTTTGGTTTTCGGACTGGGCGAATACATGGGAATCCGAATCCCCGCCGATCGATTCCGGCTGGAATAGGCCAGCAGCACCGGAGCTTCAAATCCCGGGGTCAACCGTTTGTAGGAATTCGTCGTGGGATTGGTGAACGCTGTCAGGGCCCGACCATGTTTCAGAATGCCGCCGATGTAATACAAACAGGTTCTGGAAACGCCGGCGTATTCTTTACCGGCAAACGCCGGTTTTCCGTCTTTCCAGATACTCTGGTGAGTATGCATCCCCGTTCCATTGTCCTGAAACAGGGGTTTCGGCATAAACGTCGCGGTTTTGTTATGGCGGCGTGCGACGTTTTTGACGATGTATTTATACAGCATCATTTTGTCGGCCATATTCATCAGACTGTCAAAGCGAATATCAATTTCAGCCTGTCCGGCGGTCGCAACTTCGTGGTGGTGTTTTTCAACCTGAATCCCCGCTTTCTCCATTTCCCGGACCATTTCAGAGCGGAGATTCTGTTGGGTGTCCGTGGGAGGAACGGGGAAATAGCCCTCCTTATGCCGAGGCCGTGATCCTAGATTGTGCCCTTCCTCTCCTGAATTCCAGATGCCTTCCTCCGAATCAATAAAGTAATACCCGGACTGGCTGTCCTGATGATAACTGGCATGATCAAACGTAAAGAATTCCGCTTCCGGCCCCCAATAGGAGATGTCCCCTATCCCGGTGCTTTTCAAATACGCTTCCGCCCGACGAGCCACACCACGCGGGTCGCGATCGTAGACAGCCTGTGAAATCGGGTCCCGCACGTCGCAGATCAGGCTGAGCGTGGGCACGACGGTAAACGGATCCAGTATGGCGGTGTTGGGATCGGGAACCACCAGCATGTCACTCTCTTGAATGACCTTCCAGCCACGAATGGACGAGCCGTCAAACCCCGATCCGTCTTTGAACACATCAAGCGTCAACTGCGAGATCGGGATGGAAAAATGCTGCCACATCCCGACCAGGTCCACAAATTTCAAGTCGACCATTTCTACTTTGTTTTTTTTCGCAAAACCCAAGACGTCACGCGGATTCATTCCATACCTCCTTCACAGAGAACATTTCCAGAAATCCTGTGTCACATTGCCTGTCACGAATACGCACGTTCGTTATGTTGACTCAAATCAAGACCGATGGTCTCCTCTTCCGGGGCAATCCGAAGACCCACAATCCCATCGACGACCTTCAAAATAATGTAGGTTCCCACGACGGCAAACAGCAGCGTAGCAACGCCAAGTACCAGCTGAATCACGAACTGGTCGGGATTTCCGAAAAACAGCCCTGTGGCCCCGCCAACGGAAGCCAGCAACCCTGTTGCGACGATGCCGGTGAACCCGCCCACTCCGTGAATGCCCACCACGTCGAGCGAGTCATCATACCCAAGCCGAGTTTTCCAGACGACAGCCATATAACACAGCACGCCGGCAAGCAATCCCACAACAAGAGCCGACAAAGGTCCCAGAAAACCGGCTCCCGGCGTAATCGTGGCCAGCCCGGCGATGACCCCACTTGCCAATCCAAGCACGGTGGGTTTTCCACTTCGAACCCATTCCGCAACCATCCAACTGAGCCCACCGGCACAGGCTGCAATATGGGTGGCCACGAAGGCCGACGCGGCCCCGCCATTGGCACCCAGGGCACTCCCGGCATTAAACCCGAACCATCCAAACCACAGCAGCCCTGTTCCCAGTACTGTCATGGGAAGATTATGAGGCGGCATGGGTTCAACCCCATGGCCCTTCCGCTGCCCCAGGACAATCGCACACACCAGCGCGCCGAACCCGGAACTGACGTGGACGACCGCTCCTCCGGCAAAGTCCAGTGCCCCCATCTCAGCGAGCCACCCTCCGCCCCACACCCAGTGGGCGAGAGGCGAATACACCAGGACGGACCAGAGTACAGCAAACAGGAGCAGCGCCGTAAATTTCATCCGCTCCGCAAAGCTGCCGGTGATCAGGGCCACGGTGATCGCGGCAAACATCAGCTGAAATACCATAAAGACCAAATGAGGAATGCCGGTACCCGACCAGGCTTCCTCCCCAACCCCCAGCAACCCGATAAATTCGAGACTGCCAATCACGCCACCCATGTCGGTGCCGAATGCCAGGGAATAGCCCACCAGCACCCACACGAGGCTGATAAGACACAGGATACTGCCAGTGTGCATAATCGTCCCGAGGACATTTTTACTCCGGACAAGCCCTCCGTAAAATAACGCCAGCCCAGGCAAGACCATACACAACACCAGGGCAGACGAGACCAGAATCCATGCCGTATCTCCCGTGTCAATGGCCCCCGCTGCCCCGTCCTGTGCCCATCCATCCGCTATGCCACAACTCAAGCTGCCAATCACCCCTGCCAACCACCCGTATATAAAGGCTGACTGCTTCACGGTTCTACCTCGGTTTAAAGGTTCGTAACATGTTGCGCTGTCCGGTGAACAGAAACAGTTGCAGGAAAACCGATCAGAGTGCACTGTCGCCTATCTCTCCGGTACGGATCCGGAGTGCATTCGTCAAATCCGAAACAAAAATTTTCCCATCGCCAATACTGCCGCTTCGCGCAGCCTGGGTAACGGTTTCAATGACACGTTGTTCCAACGCATCGGGAATGGCGAGTTCAATCTTGATTTTTGGCACAAAATCAATTTGATACTCCGTCCCTCTGTAGGTTTCCTTATGACCTTTCTGTCGCCCGAAGCCTTTGACTTCCGTGACCGTCATCCCCTGAATGCCCAATTCAATCAGGGCCTCTTTGACTTCATCCAGTTTAAATGGTTTGATAATGACCTCCACAAATTTCATGGCCCCCCCCTGTTCACAATAAACAAGCATGTCGGCGGACAACCAGAAACGTTGAAAAACCGCTCATGCCGCACGTGCAGTCCCGCATCAATCACCCGCACCACGTTCCTAAAAGAGGTAGATCGCTTCCACAGCCAGGGTGGACTGGTTGTTACCATACACAGATCCATCCCAAAACGAGTCCTTGTTGGATTTATCATACCGGTACTCCAGACGAGCGATAAAATCCTGGACCGGCCTGTATTGAAGCGTCCACGTCGTTTCCCACAAGGTTTGTTCGCCGTTGTCATCATATCGCACTTCCCACCCTTCGGCACAATGCAGAGCATTCCCGGCTGCCCCGCCTGATCCGTCGCAAGCAAAGGCACCTGCCGCATCTTCAAACACTTCCGTGCGTACCCTGAGCCCCCAGCTATCGGTGAAGTCATACATGACATATCCCGCAAGGCCATTCCATCGGGCATTCATGCCACGTGTATTATTCGCCCGATTGCCATAGTAGCCTTCCAGAACCACCTCGGCCTGATCGGTCACCTGCACGTCAAGGATACCTCCAACCAGCACGCGGTCAGTTTCATCACTGGTATTCCTCTCACCTTCAGGTCCCCAGAATCCGAACAGGGAAACACTCACGTTGTCCATGGGAGTATACGCCAGCAGTGCCTCGACCGATTTACTGTTGTTCTCATCGACCTGCGATCCCGTAAAGGAATTGATGGCACTGACAGCAAACGAGACCTGGTCGGTAAAATCATACGAAGCCCGCACCCCCGTCACCGTGAATGGCTCCCCCATGCCGAACAAAAAGGAACGGGAAAAATTCGGGTTCAAAGGGCTTTCAATCACTTCATAGCCGATCAGCGTGTTCATTCGCCCCGCCTGCAATGTGATGCCGTTTCCGATCGGTGCCACGAACTGGAGATAGGTTTCCTGGAAGTCAAATTCCTCGTCTCCGCCGTCCCCACCCGTAAATTTAGCATCTTCCCCCACGTTCAGCTTAACCCGGAATCCAGTTCGATCTTTCCAGCTCCCCTGAGTCTTGGCGGCTCGTTCGAGGACAATCTGTGCCATATTGGGCCGAAAGGAATTGGCATCGCCGTCAAAACTCCGGTGCTGGTTCACGCCGTCCTTGGGATTATTGAAGTTTTGTGTGTACGAGGCTTCCACATAACCGGACAGCGAAAGGTTAAGTTTTGTCCCCAACGACAGCACACTCCCCTCCGTTTCCGCTGTTTCCTCCGCTAGGGCACCGCGTTCAAGATCGGCGAACAGCACGCCACACAAAAAAACTGTCACACTCAAGACACAAGAACAGGTTCCGGTCGAAATCCGTTGAGCCATGGCCAGACGCTCCTTCATCAAACGTTCGTCATCAGAGACAAACAACGATGCCACACCACCTCCTACGTGAGCATTCGTATCGTGAAAGGACAACCCACCCCATCTCACATGCCCAAGCAAAAAAAAACCCCCAGACCTCACCAAGGTCTGAGGGCCCCATTGCCCGGAAACATGTCTTCCTAAGACACCTTCGTCTTACACACTACCCTCTACCATCGCGACTCCATCATTGTCAAGGGGTATTCTCAAAAAATTCCGACAGTCTCAAAAAAAATCCCGGATGGTCATCAAATGAGACGGGTTGAGAAACGTGGTCCCCGCCCATGAGCGAGGACAACCGCTTCAGGGAGAAGAGACTGTCGGGAGAATACGGCCCCACGTCAGACGCTGCCACAGGCGTTCATGTCCCCAGAACAACACAATTTTGGCCACTGCATCCACCATGCCGACAAAAGCCGCCATTGCCCACTCTCCAGAGTACAGAAAGACCACGACCGTGGTCACACAGGTCGCCAGGATTCTCCAGCTAATGCCCTTGACCACGCTTCGAAGATGGGTATCCATGGGTCCTCTTCCCTACATCGGACATTGCATCAGCCTGCTCTTCACATCGCGACCGGTTATTGGTGGAGGGCAGGGGACTTGAACCCCCGACCCCAACGTTGCGAACGTTGTGCTCTCCCAACTGAGCTAGCCCCCCACACGGTTTGCACTCTATCAAAAGCTTTCCTCCCCCTGCAATCAGGCCAGTTTCCCTGTGCGTATATGGACGGTTCCTCCCGTGACGTGTAACCGTCCCTCTGCAAACAACCGGATAGCCTGGGGTAGAAGCTGGCACTCTTCGTTGAGAATGCGTTCAGACAGAGTCTCGACAGTATCTCCCTCATGCACCGGCACAGCTCTCTGCAGAATGATAGGCCCTTCGTCCACGCCTTCCGTCACGAAATGCACGGTGCAGCCGGAAATCCTCACCCCATGGTCCAACGCCTGTTGCTGAGCGCGAAGCCCGGGAAAGCTCGGCAACAACGACGGATGAATATTCATCATACGTAAGGCATAGGCATCAAGAAGCACCGATGAGACGATGCGCATATAACCTGCCAGAATCACCAGTTCGGCCTGATACCTGTTCAGAGCCTGCAAGAGTTTCCGGTCATAGGCCTGTCGAGGGTGTGCCGCATCCGTCACGGATTTCGGATCAAGAAAGACGGTCGCTAAGCCATGGAGCCTGGCACGCTCCAGAGCCGGAGCCTTGTGGTTATCACTAATGACCACCACGATCTCAGCCGGCACGGTCCCAGCCTCAACCTCATCAATAATGGCCTGAAGATTGCGCCCCCTCCCCGAGGCAAGAATACCCACCCGAATTACACGCATCGAAGTGTTCTCACATCATGATGACATTTAATGCTCTGGATGAAGTTCCACGTTCAAGAATTTGATTTTACGATGCAAATGACTGCGTTCAACTTTCAGGGCCTCGGCGGTCTTGGACACGTTCCACCCATTTTCCCGTAAACTGGTCGCAATGTACTCACGCTCAAAGGCGTACCTGGCATCACGCAGGGAATCAGGTCTGCCAACCTGACTGTTCCTCTTCGCTTCAAACTCCTTGGGCATGAACGGAACCATGTCATCAACATCAATAAGGGCGTGAGGAACCATGATCATAATGCGTTCAATCTGGTTGCGAAGTTCTCGAATGTTACCCGGCCAGTCATGTCGCGCCAACATCTCCAAGGCCCCAGGGGTGATCTCTTTGGGCTTCATCCCCTGCTCTTCCGCATGCATCTTTAAAAAATGTCGTGTTAAGGCCGGAATATCTTCACGCCGGGCACGAAGTGGCGGCACCTCTATCGGCAGGACGTTCAGACGATAGAACAGATCCTCCCGAAAATTTTTCTCTTCAATTTCCTGGCGAAGGTCCTTGTTGGAGGCCGCAATCACACGGACATTGACCTTTAACAGTTTTCCCCCTCCGACTCTGACAAATTGTTGCTCCTCCAACACACGCAGGACTTTAGCCTGAATGGCCAGACTCATATCCCCTATTTCGTCCAGAAACAATGTGCCACCATCTGCCAAATCAAATTTCCCCCGCTTCCGGGACACAGCTCCGGTAAACGCGCCGCGTTCATGACCGAATAACTCCGATTCAATCAAGGTTTCGGGAATAGCCGCACAATTAATTTCCACAAATGGATTCTCCCGCCGCGGGCTTTGCAAATGAATGGCCCTGGCCACGAGCTCCTTCCCCGTGCCGTTTTCCCCGGAAATCAGTACGCGACTGTGCGCCGGTGCTGCTGCTGCAATCTGCTGCCGGAGTTTCTCCATGACAGGCGACGACCCGACCAGCTGCGAATGGCGTTCAACCTTAATGCGAAGATTGAGATTTTCCTCTTCCAGCTTGCGTTTTTCCTCTTCCAGCTTGCGTTGATGCAGGGCATTACGAACCAGAATGGCAATTTTTTCGATGTCCAACGGTTTTTCCACATAGTCATATGCCCCCAGTTTCATGGCTTTCAACACGCTGTCAACAGAGCCATGCCCTGATATCATGATCACCAGGATATGGGGAAACTGCCGTCTCACGCGTTCCAACACTTCCAGACCATCGAGTTGGGGCATCCAGATATCAAGGATCACCACATCCGGGGATTCCGTTTGAATGACCTTCATCGCTTCCATGCCACTTTGTGCCTTACAGACCTCATATCCCTCATCGGTTAGAGTGGCACCCAAGGCATTCAAATTGGCGATTTCATCATCAACGATACAGATCGTACCTGGCATCTTCCTTCCTCCAAGCCATGCGCACGGGACAGAGAACCATCGGGATTACCCTGCCCATGGCGCCACGACGGGACATGGCCCGTCACAGTCAACGGCCCGGTGCACGGCCACAACCAGAGCCACGGGTCAGGCAACGGGCAATTCGATGGTAAAGCAGGCCCCATGGGGATGGCGGTTGGTCACTTGAATGGTCCCATTATGATCCGTCACGATTCGATGGACAATCGCCAGTCCAAGCCCTGTTCCCGTCAGTTTTCGCGAAAAATATGGCACAAACAATTTTTCCTGATCGTCCTGACGAATGCCTGGCCCCTCGTCGGCCACGGTGATACGAACGCGTGTGCGCTTCCAATCCATTTCCGTGGTAACCCAGATCCGCCCCGTCTGCCCCATGGCCTGAATGGCATTATCAAACAAATTCACAAACAACCGCCGTATTTGTTCGCGATCGATATTGAAGGGTGGGACGGAGGAATCCAGCGTCGGCACCAACTCAATGTTATGATGCCCTTCACGATAGAGCGCGCTCACGTTCTCAATGACGTCGTGCAACGATCCTCTGACCATATGCGGTGGGGGCATTCTCGAAAATTTGGAAAATTCGTCCACCATCCGTTTTATACTGCCGACTTCGGCCACGATCACATTTGTCGACTGGTCAAAAATATCCTGAAAATCTGGAGACTTCTCAAAAAATTTCTTCCGCAACCGCTGGGTCGTGAGCTGGATGGGCGTCAGCGGGTTCTTGATTTCATGCGCAATCCGCTGCGCCACTTCCTGCCATGCCGCGATCTTCTGGGCCTTAATCAACTCGGTGCGATCTTCAAACACGAACACAAAGCCCAAATTCTGCCCCGCGTCATTTCTCATTCTGGACAGACTCAGCCCCATGGTCAGCAGTCTCCCCTGCCGCTCCATCTGGCCTTCAAGCATGACCGTTTCCCGCCCGTCCAGCAACATGCGATCGTACGCCTCTTCGAATAACGTGAACTGATGGGCCTTAAAGGTATCAACCATTGGCGTCCGGCGAACCGTACTGGCCTCCACACCGAGAATCCGCTCGGCGGAATGATTGAATGTCATGATCGTACCATGTGTATCCACAGACAACACGCCGGACGCAATAGTATCCACCACAGATTCGGTGTACGCTCGACGACGATCGGTTTCGACATTAGATTGCCTGAGGGATTGATTGGCTTCTTCCAGTTTGGCTTTGCTGATCGATAAATCCGAGGTCATGCGATTAAACGAATCCACCAGCGTCCCAATTTCATCGGTGGCCTTGACGGCAATCCTCACATTGAGATCCCCCCTGGCGACGGCTTCCGTCCCTTCGGCCAGTTTCTGAAGCGGTACGGTAATCCCCTTGGCAACGTAAAATCCGAACCAGGTTGCACTGAACAACAGCAACAGGGTGACCACGGCCACGAACAAATAGGCCCCGGCCTGAATGGGGTTTTGCATGGCCTTTATATGCTGGAAATCCAGATATTGTTTGCCAATGCCTTCCATTTTTGCCAGGAGTGCTTCGGGGACATAGGTATTGACAACCACGACACCGGCAATGTCCCCGTTCCGGACAGTAGAGGTAATCGGCACAGCGGCACGTATCAGCCGTCCGACAGGCGCGACCTGTACGGACGTCACAGCCTTACCGAAATCCAGCACCTGTACCACGAGTTGCCCAGCCGGCAGATTCAATGCACGGTCGGGAATATCCGGGGAGATCATGTGCGCGATGGTTTCCAGCTTGGAGGAAAAAATTTCCACCCCTGCCACGTCGAATTCCGCGCGCTTGCGGGCCAGGGCTGTCAGCAACAGTTCACGATGCTCCGGGCGCAAAAAATCTTCACGATAAATTTCCTTGCTGATGGCCCAGGCACTCTTTGTGACCAGGGCTGTCTGCCCCTCATAGTACAGCCTGGCCAGCGCTTCGGAATCGCCCAGGACTTCTTCAATCTGGTTGTTAAACCAGATTTTCATCACCTCATTGATCACCCCACTGGCCACAAACGCCAGCAGGACGGTCGGGACAAGCGAAAACCCAATGAAAGCGGCAATCAATTTGGTTCGAAACCCCGATCCCAGCAGCCGGTGACGTCGTTCAAAGTAGGCTTTGATTAAATTACGGGACAGGAGAAGCGTCAGCACGACTAACCCGACGACATCCAGATAGAGGAGAAACAACACCAACGCGTAGCTCGGGTTGGGAAGGAGCGAGTCAGACTTCCCTTCCCCAACCCAACCATACTGTGCGTAGTACATGGTTAACAGCACGCAGGGAATCAGGAGGAGCAGGACGACCCAGACCGGTTTGAAATGCAGACTTCGGCTATGGAGATCGGTCTCCTCATCGGCAACAGGCTGTTGCCTCACTTTTTGGGAAGAAAAGACACGCGGGAACAATTTAGAAGAAGTCGCCATCACCAGGCCGAGGATACCACTCCGAACAACGACATCTGTGCCATTCGTCCGGGAATGGAAGCAACAGGAGCCAGCAAGCTACCAGCATTCTGCTGGGTTCTATGACACGCTACGCCGGAACGTCTGCAATGGATACGGCCAATGGATCTTCGCAACAACCATGTGGCCATCGAGATAAAATCCCACCGATGGTCGTGCAACCCGTTACTCTGGTCGTCCGACGCGCCGAACTTGTGCAGGTAGATATTTAGCCGCCGATTTCGCGGGATGACATACCAGCGGTATAAGTAGGACGGATTCGTCGGGATGACAGCATAGCCTGTCACATGACTGTGCCTGCTCAGGTACGCAGCGACGGCGACGACCGTAGTCGTCACCGCTGCCAGTCCTGCGACGATCGCAAGGCGGGTCATCAAAACAACTCGCTGCCTTTCGCCGGCGACAGCTGCTGATGCTGCGTCGGTTCTTCCCACGGCTTCTGGATAAATCGAGCAATCTGGCCTTTCGCGATGACCTCTCGACCGTACAGCACCTGCGCTCTCGACACTGTCGACGTCGTGCTAATCACTCGCAGCCGTCCGACATAATTCTCGACAAAGCCCAGTCTTTCGTTCGTATCCATGTCGACCAGGTCTTCTCCAGGCACATAGACGTTCAACAAATCGCCTTTCTTCAGCAGCACACCGCCGTAGCTCAAAATCGCGATGCCCTTATCTGACACCCCAAGCACTCTAATAGGGTAAATTGCCAGGACGATTGCGTTGGTAGCATCATTGGCTGCCTTGCGTAAAACTTCAGCCACCACCTTGCTCGGATTCGCGGGCATCTGTTTCTGCATGTACCCGTTTCGTATCACTGGGTGTCCACCCGCGCGCACGCGCACAGTTTCTGCGAATCCAACCTCGCCTGTCCGTACTTTGAGCAAGCGAAGGTCGACCGCCATCGTCGCTGACGTCTGCCGCCGAATAATCTGCTCGCCTTTCAGAGGCTTCTCACCATCAATCCAGAACTCGGTGATTGCGCCAGTTAGAATATAATCAACGCCTTTCACCTGTAAGCTATCGCCTTGGTACCCGCCACGCGCGATGCCCTCGAGACTCAAATCCTGCTCCTTAAAAATCTCTTCGAGGCGATGGCGGGTGATGACGTTCAGCTTCCTCGTCTTGGTCAGCGCAGTCGTCAGCATATCGGTGAACGATTCGGCGTCGTTCATAATCTGGTATTTCGTATAGATGCCGTCTTTCTCCGCCTGGAAATTCGTCGCCAAGAACTCGATATTGCCTATTGCGACGACAGACTTCTCAGCCCACGCTGCCCCCCCCCGCTCAACCCAAACACGAACGCCACTGTTGCAAGTAAAACGCCCATAATTCTGCCCTCCTTTGAAATAACTACCCGTTCGCCTTTCTTAGTCCGTACGCTGCACCGTCTCTGTAAATCGTCCATCCTGCACCTCCTTTTGGTTGTGGAATTTACGCTCTGCTCATGCTTCCACATACGCACGCGCCTTCGGCAATTCGTCGTAGTCGAAAATCGGAGTATTCCCGATGCCTTGCTCGTCGTAGAACCACATCGGCCTCCACACGAACTGGCAATGAGTGACGACCACCAGAATCAAACCGCCGACAGGCCTGCCTGTGTGGTCGCGCAAGAAATAATGCTCGCCACACCATTTAACCTGTTTCCAATCGATAACGTCCCACTGCAGCATGTACTCGCTCATCGCCCAGAAGCTCCGCCAGCACCGCACATCTTATCCAGCACCTCGGCCAGCTTCTCAAACACATTTTCAATAGGGCAGAGAACGCCGTTTGCGTGGCCAAGCACTTCTTGAGGAGTGTACAGCTACAATCAGGAAGACGGAGGAGAACCCGAAGCCAATCCCACGTATTTCATCTTCAACGTATACAGTAAATCGCGAATGATGGCGGTTTCGTCCTGGGTCAGATTTCCCTTTGTTTTGTCCTCTAAAATACCAAGAATATCGATAACTTCTTTGGCTTGCTGCAGATTGACCACGGGCGATGGTTGATCGGGTGACAACCGTTCCCCCATCAGCATCAAAGCCGAAGTCCCCAGTGAGAAAATAAAAGAGGAAAAGGAGAGTGGAGGGCTTGGCTGGGAAGGCTCTGAATCGGACGATGGGGGCAGTGGGGTGGTCGGGGAAGGTGTCGCATCATGAACGGACCCGGAAACAGGTTTCTCTCGCGCCTGGCCACGTTTGTCGCGGATGACAAATCCTGATTCTTCAGTCTCAGCCATGGCTGTCGTCCGGATTGGTTCGTTCAAGCTACACAGGTGGGGAAATTACCACACCCACTACCGACCCGCAAGATTGTCACAACACCGCTTCATCCACATTTTCCATTTCGGTCATATCGGGAATTGGTGTTCATTCGGGATTTTCCTTTTTCATTTGAATCTCCTCAATGAAGGTAATACCTGATTGCGTCTTCGCCCACCTCTTTGAGAATTTCAAACATCTACCTCCCGCGTCCAGCGTTCCTCGCGGAAAAACATTGAAACGGGCGCAAAGTGATTTGCGTTGCTGTCGCCGTCACGCTTGTAGACATAAACCTTGTTGAAGTTGCTTTGAAGTCGCTATCGGTCAGTAAAGCCTCGCCTGCACCGGTTCGCTGTGGTAGAAGTAATGACCTTTTATATTTCCGTGCCTGCCCCCTGTTTTTTGAGAGACATTAAAAAGCAGGATTTCAGCGTGAAAAAGTATTCCGTTGAAAATATCCTTCGGCAAACTGATTATTGACTGAATTTCAGGATATTCCCCGTTGACAAATCTCAGCCACCGCTTGCTGTGTTCCTGCTGATTGAGGCGCAAGCCGTAAGGCGTAAAAAGAACGATAGGCACATCGCGCCCGAAAAGTTCAATTGCTTTCTGCAACCACACTTCGGGCAAGAGCGGACGTCCACCGTAATGCCATTTGATATATTCCTTTGTTTTTTGGTCAAGATTGAAAGGCGGGTTCATTATCACCAAGCTGGGGGGGTCAATTTCACCCTTTTGAATTTCAAGATAATTCCGAACCAGTGTGCCGGGAAAACCCTGTTTTTCAATATCAATCCCGATGACGCGAAAGCCTGCCCGCTTGAACGGTTTGAGCAACGACCCCGCGCCCACGCATGGGTCAAGAACGGGCTTGTCCGAGCATATGCAATCTTTCACAATCTCAAAAATAAAATTGCTCACCCCTTCCGGTGTGTAGATTGTCGCTTTCTTTTCGCGCTCATAAAAGTTGTTGCGGTCAACCCGATACATTTTTTCGCCCCCCTCACAAGTTCCGCGTATTTCAGCCGTGGCTTTCCCATCAGTCCGGCAATTGTGCTGTTGCTTGGCACTAGAGTATCCATCTGGCGGACATGGTTACGGGCAAAAAACTCGTCCATGTAACGCTGGAGGTGTTTCGCGCTCATTTTGTGATAAACGCCGTAGTAACCTCGTTTGAGCAACGCTCAGAAACGTTCAATGCCGTTTGGGTGTGGCTGTCTGTTGACATACTCGCCGACCGAATGGTGACCGCTCTGGCGTGTGTAACCATGTTTGTCAAGCCTCTAATAACTCCGGTGGCCATCGGTGTATATCATAGACCCTTGAGCGACATTTTCAAGAATAATCCGGTGAAGCGTTTGCGCGTCCGTGCTTTCAACCTTGAGGGCTTTAACCTCTCTGCCAGTGCAGTCTTTGATTCCGACAACAGGAACATTGCCCCCCTCCGCGTCCGGCATTGAGTTTTTTGTCTTTGGGCCTGTTGCATTCTTTGCCCCGATGTAACGTCCCTTTCAACAGTCATAACAGGAGGGCGGCGTTTTCCGCCCACGCCTCGCATATGAGGTGGTCAAGAAACCACGCGGTTCTCTGCTGAAAACCCCGATGTCGTTTCCACCCGCTTGTGGCATTTGTCCAGAAAACCGTCATATTCTTTTGCATCGAGGCACATATGGACCTCCCCCTTCCGCCACCGGAAATAATCCCCCTCGCTGAACCTGTGAAAACACCTCCACGACTACGACGAAGGTCAGCAGGAAATCGGGCCACGGCCAGCATGTTTCCCGTACGCTGTACCCGCATGCACAGAAGTCCATTGAAGCCGACAGGGAAACAGGTTATTCTGAATGCCACCCGCATGCAGCACCAGCCATGTTGAATCAAACAGCGACGGGTTGTGTTACGTCCGCCTGTAACAAGAACGGGGTAACCGTTTCCATGTCTCAAAACTTTAACGATCTCGTCAATGTTATCGCACGGCTTCGCTCTCCCGGGGGATGTCCATGGGACCTGAAGCAGACCCACGACTCCCTGAAGCCGTTTTTACTTGAAGAAGCGTATGAGGTCCTTGACGCACTGGATCATCAGGACCCGCAACACTTGTGCGAAGAACTGGGGGATCTTCTGCTGCAAATCCTGCTGCATGCCCGCATCGAGTCCGAGCGGGACACCTTCAGCATTGAAGACGTGATTGCCGGGTTACAGCATAAACTCATACGACGACACCCCCACGTCTTTGCTTCCGGTGCACAGGATGCACCCACGCTCACGGCCGACCAGGTCGTGACGCAATGGGAGACCATCAAACAAGCCGAACGGACAACCCGACAAGGCCCGGATTCGGCTCTGGCGGGAATTCCTGCTGCCCTCCCTGCCCTGTTACGGGCCTGTCAGCTGCAACAGCGTGCCTCATGCGCCGGGTTTGACTGGAATACGCTGGAACAGGTGACAGAAAAGCTCGAGGAAGAACTGGAGGAACTGCGAACGGAAACGGCACGACTCACGCCACCCCCCGTAGGCGAACCCGCCGCCCCGTCCCCAGAGACGGCCGCGGCCATAGAACACGAGTTCGGGGATGTATTATTGACCATGGTCAGCATGGCACGGTTTTTGCGCATCCATCCCGAGGAAGCTCTTCGAAAAGCCAACGAGCGTTTTCTCAAGCGGTTTCAGTATATGGAGCGGCAGGCGGCACAGGAAGGCAGACCGTTGCAGGCATTGACAGCTGCAGAATGGGACACGTTATGGGAAGCAGCCAAACGTCAGGAACCTGTGGCCGCCTCGCACACGCCAAACCCTCCCGGCAATCGGAACCATGAGTAATGTAGAGCACAACGAAGGGAACAGGCGCGTGGGGCTGCATCCGGCGTTTGTGATTTTCGGGGTCATCATCGGACTCTGGATTTTTATTCAGGCAATTATTCCGGAATCCAAAAACACCCAACCCCCGCAGGGGCATGAACCAAGGCAGGAACACAAGGCCGCACTACTCAAAGAGGCCCAATCTGCACCGGTACCACCCTTTACCGTCACAGCCCACCTTGAAGAGAGAAATGCCATCAGCCTGTTCGTGCCTAAACAAACCACCGACAGCCAGATCGCTGCCCTGCTCTACCATCTGCGGGAACTCAGACAGAATCGGTCCCTTTCCTCACGCCTGCCGGCGACGACGCAGGGAAACGCGCTCGGCGATTTCGCCATTGCCGACATCTATATTTTTTCAGATCCCGAATACGCAGTCGCCGAGGCGATTCAGGTGTTGTCCATCGGCGCACATGCACCTGGCGATTTCTACCAGAGCACCATTCCCTATGAACAAGCCATGGAACATGTTCGAGGCCATTACACTGTCAATCTCAATGACAAGCGAAGACCCGAGCACGCCTCTCTGGGCTTCGGTGAAGACGCCACAGGGTTGTACTCACAAAGTTATCTTCCCCTGTTTTAATCCGACATGTTCCTCCGACACGACGATGCCGAACACATTACAGACCAACCTTTTCGGCAATGTCCTGACGAAGTTTGTTCCGTTCCTGATTCATCCAGGATTCAAGACGCGGGAAGAGGTGGGACAGCGACTCGGTGAAAGGCATAATCATGACGTCCCGGCGTTCATCAAACAAATGTTCGGCATTGGCGATGTCGAGTTTGCAGTCCGCAATCGCCCGTCCCAGTATCTGATTGATACGTAATTGCTGGCCTGGCGTGCCCTCCGACTCCAGCTGCATTTTCGCCTTGAGCATGTCCAGCTCCCCCTGAAGACCAATCTTGACCCGAACCCCCTGTGGCGTCGCCCAGGTCGCACGTTGGACTGAATAATCAAACGACAACGCAGGTTCTCTGGGCTCGCGATACGGGCCCATCACCTTCAGGATTGTGTAGGGTTCAGCCATGCGGATGGTGTCCTGCCGGCTTGGCCCTGGAAGGTGCCGGTTTTCCGTTGGGTTGAATCTGGATCAATGCCACAGGCCCTGTACCGACCACGGGGCCTGTCCAGTTCTGCAAACCATCGTGAATGGTGACAAGATTCATATAGCCCTGTCGGCTCAAAAAGTCACACGCCAACCGGCTTCGTTCGCCCTGTGAACAATAGACTAATACCTTTGCAGCATCTCGGGGCACGTCATGTCTGCGCGTTTCCAGTTCCTCGAGTGGAATATGCCTGGCTCCCGGGATATGACTCGCCAGAAATTCTTTCTGACTGCGAACATCCACAATGACGAGCGCCTCGTCTGTCGCCGATGGCTGGGAAGACACCATCTGTCTGGCATCATCTGCACTCACCTGGTGGTACAAACGCCCCTCCTGGATAAGCGTGCCATCTATGGTTTTCCCAACAGCCACCTGGGCAAGTTGCACACGCAGAATGGTCAGGGCGTTGGCCTGCTGGCGGGCTGTGTCCTGAAATTTGCTCTGATCGTAATACTGCCGGCGAGTGCATTGTTCGACTTGTTGTGCCAGGGAGTGAAGACGCCACCAGACCAGCGCAATGCCCCCGGCTAACAGCCCGCCACCAGTTAAACTCCAGAGATCCATCGGATGGGACAGAGATGTATCGGATCAGTTTTGCCCAGCGGGGCACGCTGCCACGACGAGGCATCAGGTGTTCTCAAGGGGGTGGAACACAAAAGCCGGCATCATCGTGCCCGGCATGCGTGAAGTGGTCGGGGCGAGAGGATTTGAACCTCCGACCCCCGCGACCCGAACGCGGTGCGCTACCGGTCTGCGCTACGCCCCGACACCCTACGTTCCCGGACTATAATCAGCCGCGACCGCATCGGTCAAGACGCGGACGGCCGTTTGCCACCCAGAAAGACCCGGGGCAGACTGGACACGAGCACGAAACCTCCTGTACCATGCCGCTCCCGTGCTTTTTTTCCAATGACATCGTCAATGGCACAACGGTCGCGTGAGCGGATTCAAGCATCACATTTTCATCTGCATGAACGAACGGTCCAACACAGACCCGAGAGGGTGTTGTGCCGCGAACGGGTCGGTGCAACTCCACGCGTTCTTCAAACAGGAAGTCCGACGGCTCGGACTGAAAGGCCTTGTTCGCGCCAATAAGGCGGGGTGTCTGGATCATTGCTTACATGGTCCAAGCATCGTCATTTATCCGGAAGGGGTCTGGTACCGGGTTGGCAACGAAGCCGATGTCACCGAAATCATGGAACGGCATGTGGTCAAGGGAGAACTGGTAGAACGCCTGCTTATGCCCGGACACAACCTGCCCCCCCGTACCCTGGCATCCCGCGCCACACTCCGTACTCCTTCCTCCCTCAATCGCCTTTAGCCCGCACCGGAGGCTGTGATCCCCTGAAGTGCCTGACGGGCTTTGTTCGTTTCTGCCCTGTCCAGCTTCAACGACTCCAGAAACAACATCTTCGCCCTGCCTGCATTGCCTTTCCGTTGCTCAACCAACCCTTCCAGATAAAACAAATGCGCCCGTTGCATCTTGCTTCTGTCGTCACCGGCAAGCCGTTTCGCCTTCCGCAGATATGGTTCGGCGGATCGCAGCCATTTCTCCCCCTGTTGCTGCACCAGAATATACGCCATACCAATCAGCGACCAGTAATTACTTTCCGCCAGCGGTAGAACATCTTCAATATACTTATTGGCCTCGGGATGGTCCATCACCAGCACATACCCCAGATATTTGCCATATTCCCGTATCAGGTTATTGCGATGGCGCACACTATGGATATGGTGCGGCTTGGGCATCGCGATCAATGTCTTGAAATACTCTTTGGCTCGGTCACTCGGATTGGCCCGGGCTTCGTTCAATGGCACCGTCGCGTCAAATTTATCGATGAATCCCAGCACCCTGTAGCCTAACTCCGGCACCAGAGGACGTCCGGTTGCCAGGAAATAGACCGGTTGCTCGGCCTCGCGGATGAATTTGGCCCAGGCAGCGTGCCCTTTCTCAATGTACTGACCGATCAACCACGGAGGGGCAATGCGATCGTTAAAGAGAAGGCCGTGCGCTTCCAGTACCCGAAGATCCTTGCGCCGACCCTCGACCCAGTGCAGATAGGCAATCGGCATGACAAATCCATCCGTCTTGACGATCAGATTGGCGTTTTCCTCCGTGAGATCAAGCATCGCCTGCGCCTGCTCCTCCGCGAACGTATCGTGTGGCCGGTAATTGCTGCTTGCGTTCCAGACACCCATGGCCGCGACGACGAGCCCGCCGATGGCATACATCACCGGCAGAACGGGCCCGGAGCCGGCGCGCGCCCGTTGTGCCAGCGCATGGACCCCATACCCCAGCCAGAGAGCGAAGATGCCGTATGCAACCAAAGGATAGGGGCGAAAGATGGCGATCCTCCCATACTCATAATTGAAGCCAAGCAAGGCAATCAGCAGGAAGCTGCTGCCGACCAACGCAAGCAATTCACACAGGAGTCCGAGCCGCCACCCAGATCGCCACGATGTGAACATTCCCCAGAGAGCGACGAGTCCACCCACCACACTGAATTGCAGCAGCGCCTCCGTCACGACGTATCTGGCATACAGCAGCTTGTCGTGGAAGCCGGCATTGATGTTTGTGTCCACGTCCTCATAAATACTGCGATTCACGAAGGCAACGAATCGGTCCCAGGATTCAAGGGGGCCATAGAAATTGATCGGGCCTGAGTAGTGCGAGCGCCAGACCATCCAACTGTAGATCGTTGCTGCGGCAAGCACGGAGATGGGGGCCAGGTAAGGGAGTCGAGACCGGAAATCTCTTCCGGCCGCGACGACAAAGGCAAGGAAGACGGGGCTGCCCAGAATCAGCAGCGGGTAGTGGTTGGCGAAGCCAAGGCCGTACACGCCTGCGGCAGCAACCCACAGTCGAGTATCCCGCCTCACCGCTGCCTCCTGTATCAGAACCAGCGTCAGAAACACGACCGCGGTGTTGGTCGTGTAGACGTCGGCGATGATTGCCTGCGACCAGAAGTGCTCGGAAACGCCGAGTGCCGCGGCGGCGAGGTATGCAGCAGGGCGGTTGCCGGTCCGGCGAATGATGATCCAGGCGATGCACGCACATGTCAGGGCGCCCATCAGTCCACTCAGGCTATGCACTCGCCAGGCGACGCTGCCGAACGGGATGAGATGCGAGACGAGCCAACCGAGCAGGATGTACAGCGGATAACCCGGCGGATGCGCAACGCCGGCGAACCAGGAGGCAGAGATAAATGAGCCGTCGTCCTCCAGCATCACGGTGCGCGGAGTAGAGACGGCGTACAGGACCAGTATGCCGGTGAAGAGCACCGCGAGGCCAAGGCCATCATTCCTTCGGTGCCACGGATGCAGCTCGGGCAACGATGTGCTCAGGACAGCGGAGATGGTTGCAGGTGGCCTATGGTCTGCGTTGTCTTTGTTTTTCTTCCTGCCCATTGCAGGGAAACCGTCTTGTCAATCCTTACAGAAAGCCTATATCCTGTTCCCATGCCCCGCACTGGAAAACAACAGCACGATATTGTAAACATGTCTGACCAAAAATTCCTGGCGTCTTTCGTGCCGGGTCCTCATCAACCTGCGGTCGGTCCATACCTTCATGGCACTTTGTGCAGGAGACGATGAGGATAAACCGTGGGGCACCATCTTGCACCAAGAAGAAACACGCCCCTCGCAATACGACACTTGCAACATGTGAGGCATCTATGTCGGCGAATGAAGCCAAATGGAAAGCGACTCAGGAAAAGGTCGCCTTTCTGAAACAGTTTCCCGGGTTACTCCATTCCTGGGAGGAGATGGCCGGCCGGACCGTTACATCCGTGACGTCGGTTGATCACAGTGACGCGACCGTGCTGATGCTTGATAACGGCACGTTTGCTGTCGTGCCGTCTCTTGCACCAAAGCCCCAGCAGCTCCGGGACGGTATCGGGGCGGTTCGAACACAGCTCAACCCTCTCTATCCCGATGCCTGGGCCCGCTATGACATTCTCGTGCAACGCGACCAAGAGGCGACCCGCATGGCAAGAATGGAAAATATTCTTGGCGCAATTCAAAATAATCTGGAGCAGATCCCCGCACTAAAAGATCGAATTCGCTCGCTTGTGAAGCAGTGGAATACATAAAGATGCGACGTCCCGAGAATATGCTGGATATGTTTTCGGGCGGGCTGTTTGAAGGAGTCAGTCCCATGATGGTCACTCGCGATCACCTGGTTCGCCATCCGGATCGTTGCACACATCGTGCCGTGTGCATTCCCGTCTGTCCGACTGGCGCCTGGCTGTCCACCCCACCGTATAAATTTGACGAATCCCGCTGCATGGAAACGTGTCGGATGTGCCTCGATGCCTGTCCCACACAGGCTATTTATGCGGTTTTCAAAAAAGGCAACAAGCTCATCGGGCCTCAAACGGAATAGCCGGACCCGACCGCCTTGCGGAGGTGCCCCCAGTAGGCCGTCCCGGAGTACCCGCAACCGCCGGTCATGGTCGTCGCCGCCATGATCCGGTAGACCTCTCCTCGTGAGACCTTCACGGCCCGATCGGGATCCAGCATATTGTCGCATGTCGTAAGGAGACGCAACATCTTCAGCGCGATGAGAATCGGCCACATGCAGGCCAGGCGAAGACGCACCTCGCGTCGTGGGATGGACATGGTGTACCACCAGCCTTGGTCTAAATGGGCCAGCGTGATGCCGACCAATTTGTGGAGCACGGGGCTGAATTGCGGCATCATGCGCATATCCAGTAAATCGACGGGGGTCAATCCTGCCTGATCCAGCAGTGTCAGCGGGATATAACACCGCCCACGCCGCAAATCCCGTGGTAAATCCTTCAACACATTGGTCAGTTGCAGGCCTTTGCCAAACCGTACACCCGCCCGTGCTTTGGATTCCCGATCCCAGGTTCGGTGCAGGCTTGGCAGATGGGCACACATCAGCTTCGTCCAAAACTCGCCGACGCAGCCAGCCACGTGATACGTGTACAGATCCAGATCGTCCATGGACGGCAGCGCGGCCAACCTGGTGGCGGATTCCCCGGGAAAACGTTCCAGATCCATTTCCATGCCGCGGATGAGAACCGGCAGGAGATGCCGGATTTCCTCCTGATCCCGGGGACTGAATCGTTCATACACCCGAAAACAGTCATCGAGGTGTTCCATCAGGATCCGTTCGCCGGGATGATGCTGGTGCGGAACCAGCACCGTCTGGATCAGGGTAATCTCATCCCACTCGAACCGTTCACAAATAAATTGCCGTTTGAACCGTTGCAGAAGCGTCACTCTGTCATCCCGGGCCATCTGTCCCGCATCAGCAATCGTATCGGCCGCCCGCGCAAACACATAGGCCAGCCCGACTTGCCGCGCCACACGAGATGGCAATACCGCCAGCGTCAGATAAAACGACCGTGAAACGTGTTTTAACACATCCCGAAGTACATACCGTTCAGTGGCACGCATCGACGATGTGCTAGCGAACCTCAAGATAGCCCTCCATCCCCTCTTCACGATGGCTGGGGAAAAACAGCAGCTGTTTGTCACAATAAAACACGTAGGTTCCCGGAGTTTCGGGCAGGAACTGCAGGGTCACGATCTCTCCGGCGCTGACATTCACGTTGTGCCGGATATCTGGAAGAGGACTGTCAATGATAAAATTATGCGGGGTCAACAGACTCCTGTTTTCAAGACGAAGTTCCACAGGGACGCCCGACTGCAAGTTGAGACGGTTCGGTGTGAACGCATAACTGTCCAGGATGAGAGTGGCCCGCTGGACTCCGTCCCTGTCAGGTTCAAGAAAGAGGGGGGTGTCCTGTCCGAAAGCCACGCCCGGCACGAGAACCATCATTCCCCAGGTCAGCAGGATCACCCCCCACGCCCGCATCGGCCTCGTTCGACATATCACGACCGCCAGTCATCTCCATTCAAGTATACCCAAGGAACATGCCCCGGAGCATCGATGTAAGCAACACAGGCCATCGCACACCCCATCGTATGAGAGGCTCCACTTCACTGGCAAATGTTCACAGAAGAGCCATGATCTGCCTTGACTTTCCCCAATATGGTATCATATTACAAACAAAGGGCGATTGAGGATACACAGCCCAATCAGACATGGCTCATGTCCATACACTAAAAGGGAGAAACGAATGAAAAAGATGAAAGGCATTGGCCTCCTGCTGGTGGCCAACATTCTGATCTTCATCACCCTGTCCATCACCTTTATGCTTCTCTCGGAGTTCATCCTTCCGGCATTCGGGATTGACCTCAGCGGATCGTTGGCCCACCAGGATCTCTTATGGGCTTTTGTGATTGGATTCGGCGGGGCCTTTGCCAGCCTGGCGTTTTCCAAACAGATGGCCCGAATAATGCTGGATTGCCAACAGATCACCCGACCTCAAACCCGGGCTGAATCCGTGGTGTATGAAACGGTCGAAAAAATTGCCAGGCGTCTCGGCATCGCGACACCGGAGGTCTGGCTGTACCATTCGCCTGACCCCAACGCCTTTGCGACGGGACCGTCGAAAAACAATTCCATGGTGGCTGTCTCAACCGGCTTATTGCAGAATCTCGATGAAAACGAAGTGCGAGCCGTTCTGGCACATGAGATGGGACATGTCTATAACGGCGATATGTTCACGACGACGGTACTCGCCGGATTGATGAATACGTTTGTCTATTTCATCAGCCGCATGGTCTATCGTACGCTCGCGGAACGGAATCACATGTTAGCCATCGGGGTCTATTTCTTTCTGCAAGTCGTCTTATCCATCCTGGCCATGATTCCAATCAGCTGGTGGTCGCGCCGGCGCGAGTTTTCCGCTGACAGGTTTGCCGCCGGAACCGTGGGCAAGGAACACATGATCTCGGCCCTGCAATCCATCAATCGATGGGTGACACATTCGCAGTATCAGTACCAGACAGAAGACGCCCTGGCCACAATGAAAATTTCCGGCCAGTCGCGCAGCTTCATGCAGATTTTCTCCACACATCCCCCGATTGAAGCGCGAGTAGCGGCATTGCAGAAACTGTAAGGAGATTCGTCAGCCACACGTGCCCTGTAGTTCTTCGGGCAGATGCACGTTTGTCTGTTACAGACTTTTCGCGGTGGCTTGCAGCATAAGATACCCGGCGGTCATGCCCAATATTCCTCCAATGGCCCATCCCGCGATGACATCTGTAGGATAATGTGCCCCAAGAGAGACCCGCGAGAGGCCAATCAACACCATGAGTATCCCCCCGACCCATCGGGTCGAAGGGAACAGCACACCAAGAAATGCCGCCGCCGTCGCGGCATTCAACGCATGGTTCGATGGCATGCTGAAGGCCCCCCCGCACCCGGTCAGCTCGTTCACATTCAGCCAAACCTGGCATGGCCGTGGACGGGCCATCCAGATTTTGAGCTGAGTGCCCGTAAAGTCCCCCACGCCAATGAGAACACCCAGGACAGACGCAGCCAGCAGGCCCTGGCGCCAGTTGATCCACAGTTGCCAGACCAGCCAGACCACGACCAGCGCGACGAAATTTCCCGCCGTCGAACACTGCAACATGAACCAGTCCAGGGCAGGTGATTGACCGGTCCAGCCATTGATGGTATGGAACAATACGGTATCCCAGTTCATGGTCTGACGCTGCTTCCCGCACTTAGACCGATGACAGGCAAACAACCCATCTGGCAGCCCACACGAAGGGAATCGGTATATGCTGATTGACAGCCACGTTCATTTGGATGACCGGCGATACGATACCGACCGCAATGATGTCCTGCAACGCGCACGGGACGCAGGCATTGAAGCCATGGTGACGATCGGCTGCGATGTTGCCACCAGTCAGGCCGCCGTGGCACTGGCCCAGGCCCATGACACGATCTTTGCCACCATTGGTGTTCATCCGCACGAGTCCGGGGAAATCACCGAAAGCTGGTATGAGACATTTCGCGCGTTGGCCCGACAACCCAAGGTCGTTGCATACGGTGAAATCGGGTTGGACTATCACTACGATCATTCACCGCGGGAGGTTCAGCGCCAACGTTTTCGTGAACAAATTCAGCTGGCTCGAGAATTGCGTCTTCCTCTGGTCATTCACACGCGTGAAGCTTCGGAAGACACGGTGACGATCCTGAGGGAAGAAGGCGCGAGAGATGTCGGCGGCGTCCTGCACTGCTTTTCAGGAGACGCCAGGCTTGCCAGGGAGGCCCTGGACCTGGGCCTGAACCTTTCCTTCTCCGGCGTGTTGACGTTTAAAAATGCGACCACGCTCCGAGAGATCGCAGAGACCATTCCTCTTGACCGTATCATGGTCGAAACGGATTGCCCGTATCTGACGCCCGTGCCTCATCGTGGAACGCGGAATGAACCCGCCTACGTGTGCCACGTGGCACACAGACTGGCGGAAATTGTCGGCAAGGGCAGGGAATCCTTCGAATCCATCGCGCATGCCACGGTTCGCAATACAAAACGTGTCTTCAAAATCCCTTGAGCCGACGATTCCGGATCCGGACAGCTTTGGGCAACTTGCGTGGATTGCCTTTTTTGTCAGGACGTCTCGGAGGGATCTCGTCTTCGCTGTTCCCGGTGCCGTGCTCTGCAGGCTCACTCCCCTTCCATGCGCCTTGGTCTCCCGTTGCGGCCATACGGAGTTTGTCCTGAAATTCACGAGACCGCATCACCAGGGCTCCGTGGGCCTCGGCGGTCTGGATGATTTCCAGATCCGATGACACTACGGCACAGTCCCTGCCATACTGTCTGGCCAGGCGCTGAATCACCTGATCGGCCCGTTCGCCCTCCCTCGTAAAGACCAGCTCCACTCCTGCCCGATGTTCCCGTTGCTCAAAATCGCCAGGCTGTCGCCACGCGTCAAACACCACGGTCACGGGGTGCCCCTTGCTCTGACTGTACGCGGAAAGCTGACGGACGAGGGATTCCCGCATCTCCCTCCAGCCAGGCCCCTGTGCCCGCAGACCTCGATTGCAAACCAGTGAGAGGTTATATCCATCAACGATGACGTGCACCGGCATGTTGCTCCCCCGCAATTCCCGTCACGCTATCCAACAGGGGGGCAGACCGTCAATGACAGACCAGGTAAAGTTTGTTACTCTGTCAATGTCGGGGCGCTTCGCGTCATTCTTTGCAGACTGTCTCTCATGAAAATCGCCTCTCATCTCTTCTCCATTCTCGTCTGTGGCGCGGCGGTGCTCGCGTGTATTCCGGTGGCCTTCTCCAAACAGCCCTCCGATCACCTTTTCATCGACCCGATATCGTCCTTCCCTCCAGTGCACCTCGCAAAAACGGTCTCCCCGCCTGTTCTGACAGTCAAGAATGTCCGTTCGGGTGAGCATCCCACACACACTCGCGTAGTCCTGGACATGACCGGAAAAGTCACCGTCAGACAAACCAGAAACCAGACCCGGGCAGTGATTACCCTGGCCAACAGCACGTTGAGTTCGCGCGCGCAACAGGCCATCAAGCGCAAAACATTTCCGCGGGCCGTGACCATATCCCAGGGACCATCACACACCGTCAACATGACGCTGCACCTGGAAGACATCTCGAAGTACACATTCCATATCTACAAGAACCCCCATCGAGTCGTCGTGGACCTGTTTCGTCCCCCGCCGTCTCCACCGTTTCGGCTGATCATTGACCCCGGACATGGTGGAAAGGACCCCGGAGCCATCGGGAAAGGCGGTACCCAGGAAAAAACCATTGTCCTGCAGATTGCGAAAATTGTACGCGATCTGGTTCAAACACGGCTCAAGGCCAAGGTCTTCCTGACCCGATCAACTGATGTGTTTCTCGAACTGAAAAAGCGCGTGGAG
The DNA here is from genome assembly GCA_007570995.1 of Nitrospirales bacterium. Classification (GTDB taxonomy): domain Bacteria; phylum Nitrospirota; class Nitrospiria; order Nitrospirales; family UBA8639; genus Bin75. Next base: position 32,399 of record RKSG01000145.1, on the reverse strand, counting down.
TTTGCCGAAAAAAAAGAAGCGGATCTCTTTCTTTCCATTCATGCGAACTCGCATACCAGGCGCTCCATACAGGGCGTGGAAATTTACCATTTTGGAAAAGCCAGTGATCCCCGCGCGTGGGACGTGGCCGCTCGGGAAAATGGCAAATTGCGACAGTTCGAAAAAGGCGACCCGCGCGGGCAGTTCATCGCCGACAAATGGCATGAGAAAAAGATCGAGGCGTCTCGCAATTTCGCGTGGACCACTAATGGAAAGCTTATCTCCGTACTACAGAAGGGTTACCCTATCAAGGATCATGGAGTAAAAACGGCTCCGTTTCATGTTCTGAGCGGGACCATGCCTGGCATTCTGGCCGAGATCGGCTTCATCTCCAATCCCACGGAAGAAAAACGATTGCGGAACAAGACCTATCAAAGAAAACTGGCGGAAGGCATCTATCAAGGCATCAAGCAATGCACACAGACGTCGAAACAATCATCGACCCCTTCATGCCTCCTGCGTGGCAAAATCGAAGATAAGTGATAACCAGGCCCAACGTGGTAGGGAACAGGACACACCGCGCCTCCCCGCCCGTCATGGTGCCTGCCGGGGTTCCGAGACGCCCCCCGTCGAGGCACCAGGCTGAAGAGAACGGGCTCGATCCCCTGCCCGCCTCCCCGTACAGCTCAATGACCACGTACAAATTACGGGTGGAATATGACGGCACGGCCTATGCCGGATGGCAACGGCAACCCGGCCAGCCGACGATTCAGGCAGCCATTGAAGACGCGCTTGCCCGGATCACCCGGCACCCGATCTCGGCTGTAGCAGCCGGTCGAACGGATGCGGGCGTGCACGCCACAGGGCAAGTTGTCAGCTTTCGTTCGGAAAAATCGTTGTCATCCTTCGAATGGACTCGCGCCCTCAACGGCATCCTTCCAAAAGACATTGGGATTCTCCACACCGAAACCGTCGACGATGCATTCCATGCGCGGTACGACGCGTACGCGAAAATCTATGAGTACCGCATTCTCAATCAGACAACCCGCCCGGCGTTGGATCGTCTTCGGGTGTGGCAGATTGCCCACCCCCTCGATGTGGATCGCATGCGCCAGGCCTCGTGCCATCTGCTGGGGCAGCATGATTGCACCTCCTTTCAAGGGTCGCCGACTGACGTGCGCAATCCCGTGTGCACCATTCAACTGGTGCACTATATTCAGGAAGGCCCGTTGATTCGTGTCACGATTCAGGCTGACAGGTTTTTGAAACAAATGGTTCGGGCGTTACTCGGAACGCTGGTGGAAATCGGACACCATAAACGCACGCCCGATGACCTGATCACCGTTCTGGAGGCCAGGGACCGCCGGACAGCCGGGCCAACGGCACCGCCACAGGGCCTGTACCTGCGTCACGTCCTGTACCATCAGGAACACACCCGGCAAAAAGACAACAGTGACAGTCCATAAGGTCACACCAGTGCTGCGAGCACACGGGAATACGCCACAACGGTCGGGAGGGAGGATACGCCAGGAGGAAGGAGTCAATGCCCTTGCCGAAGCCCGCGCAAAACGGGCACGGCACAGGAGCTGGGACACGTCAGATGCTATGGAATCTGCCCTGCGTAAATTTTCATACAGGTCTCCAGAAACGTCAGAGCGTCGGGCTTCGGGCGTTGAAAAGAATTCCGGCCGATGATAGAGCCAAATCCACCCCCATCACGAATCGCCCGCACTTCATCAAATATCGTCTTGTCTTCGCCCTTCGCACCACCGGAAAAGATCACGATCCGTCTCCCGTGAAACGCGCTCTGGATCACATGACGGATGCGGTCGGCAAGCGTACTGATCGGAATGTGCTCGGCGGCGTAGACTTTTTTCGCTTCTGCCTGCTCAATATGATCTGTGGGTACTTTGACTTTAATCACATGCGCCCCAAGCTGGGCTGCAATCTGTGCCGCGTAGCACACCACGTCAATCGCCGTTTCTCCCGCCTTAGTCAACCGTCCACCGCGCGGATAGGACCAGACCACCACGGCCAGCCCGACTGACTTCGCTTCCAACGCAATTTCCCGCAAACGCTCATACATGTTCTGGCTGTACGCCGACCCCGGGTAAATGGTGTACCCAACCGCGCAACAGCCCAAACGAAGCGCATCACGCACACTGCCGGTAACGGCCTGGTTATAATCATCACTGCCCTGGAGCGAATCGCTGTTATTCAGTTTGAGAATCAACGGGATTTGCCCTGCAGCATCTGCCGCGCCGGCCTCCAGCAACCCCAACGGAGCCGCATAGGCGTTACATCCGGCATCAATGGCCAGTTCGCAATGGTAGCGCGGATCATAGCCCGACGGATTGACTGCAAAACTGCGGGCTGGCCCGTGCTCAAACCCCTGATCCACCGGCAGGATCAGGAGCCTGCCGGTCCCTGCCAGGCGACCACTCATCAACAGCCTGGCCAGGTTCGCCCGGGTGCCCGGCACATCACCACGATAACAATCGAGGATTTCCCGCACGCGCTCGGTGAGACGGAGACCTTCTTTCACAAGCCATTCCTCCTGTATGGATGCAGCAAGGCCGTGAGGCCCTGTGCGTGCTGGACTCTACGGTTGCGGGCCGCTTTCCGCATTTTCCAGTTTTTTTCGCAGATCAATCATGGTCCGTTCCATGGCCTCCAGACGCTCCATGATCGGGTCAGGCACATTCGCATGATCCATGACCTCTTCGGGCACGCGAACGCCCACGGATTTGATGATGCGGCCCGGAATACCAATGACCGTGGCATTGGAAGGAACTGAACGCAAGACCACCGAATTGGCTCCAATTTTCACAAAGTCCCCAATCCGGATATTGCCCAGAACTTTCGCTCCGGAACCCACCACCACATGATTGCCCAGCGTGGGATGTCGTTTCCCTTTCTCTTTCCCCGTGCCCCCGAGCGTCACACCTTGAAATAAGGTGACCGAATCACCGATTTCCGACGTTTCTCCAATCACCACGCCCATGCCGTGGTCAATGAAAAATCCACGCCCAATGGTTGCACCGGGATGAATTTCCACACCTGTCACCCAACGGGCCACCTGTGCGATGACCCGAGCGAATAATCGAACCCGCACCTTCCACAATCGGTGAGCCAACCGATGGGCCAGCAATGCCTGGAACCCCGCACAGGTCAAGAAGACCTCCAGCGTGGTTCTGGCGGCAGGGTCCCGCTCAAAGACCGCGCGGAGATCCTGTCGAATCACGTTCAACATCGCGGCATCTCATGCAAGCCCACAATCGCACACGCTCGCCCTGTTGTCTCTACGCAATAAGACAGACCGCCTGGGCCGCGATTCCCTCTTCCCTTCCCAGCGCTCCGATCCGATCATGGCTTTTGACCGTGACATTAATCAGTGACGCCTCAACCTGCAACACACCGGCCAGCCGCTGACTCATCGCCGCCACCACATGACCCAATCGAGGAGCCTGCGCCACAATCACCGTGCCCAGATTCACAAGACCAAACCCGCGTTCCGCCAGTCTGGCCCGGACATCCTTCAGCATCTCCAGACTGTCCATATTGGCACAAGCGGGGTCGCTGCTGGGATAATACCGGCCCACATCCCCTTCCCCCATGGCGCTCAACAAGGCGTCACACACGGCATGGGTCAGCACATCCGCGTCGGAATGGCCATCCAACCCATGGGTATGGGGAATGCGGACCCCGCCCAGCACCAGCGGTCTTCCCTCTTTGAATGGATGAATGTCGTACCCGATCCCAACGCGCATACGCTGCCCTCACACTCGCCCCACGTTCACATCACGGCCATCCGGGTGAAGATACAGGAAAGAACCAATCGGGGGAAAGCGAAAAAATAACGGGAATGACATCCTGCACGACACCCACGCTGCTCGCAGGAACAACGCGGTGTGTATGACCATCGGCAATCCCTGCCATGATTCAGGAAGACGGCCCATGCAATCTGGCGGACAGCATCGCTTCGCCCACCGCCAGGTCTTCCGGACAGGTTATTTTCACGTTGTCCGTACTGCCGTTCACGATGGAAACCTCATGCCCCAGCTGCTCGACCAGAAAGGCATCATCCGTCGCCGCCACGCCACGTTGCCGGCTCAACCGGTGTGCATCCCGCAACAAGCCGGTTTTGAATGCCTGGGGGGTCTGTGCCACCCAGAGGGATTGCCGGTCAAGCGTGGTTTCAATCACCCCGTCCCGGGTGACCCGTTTCACGGTATCGCGGATGGGCACAGCGACCACAGCTGCTCCATGGGTTCGTGCACGATCAACCACATCCCGCACCATCGTCCCCGTCACAAACGGCCGCACGGCATCATGGATCACCACAATCCCGGCGCAGGCATCAACCACTTGCAGGCCGTTCCATACCGAATCCTGCCTGCTGGCTCCGCCGCTCACCACATGATGGATTTTGGACAAGGCGAATTGCGGCACGAGCTTGTGCCGGCAATAGGACACGTCGTTTTCAGGAACCACCATCACGATCGCATGAATGATTGGACTGGACTCAAGCACCCGAAGGGCATGCACAAGAAGCGGAACGTCACCCAATTGAAGAAATTGTTTGGGGACCTCGTGCCCCATCCTGGCCCCACGTCCTCCGGCCGGCACGACCGCCACCACCAGCTCATCCATGAGCGAAACTCAACGCACCCTGATCGGCTGGTTCTTGAAGACGGGTAAAAATCATCTTGCCATTGATGTTCAGCACCCGTAGCCCTGCAACACCGCAACGTTATTCAGGCCCAGATCACTGGTCAAAATTCCGGCGTTCAATTTCCTGCCCAGTTCCACCAGCCTGGAATCCTCTTCTATCATATGGGGAAAATCATCCCCGACACTCTGCACTTCGACGTCACGATTCTTTTGAATACGGTAAAGAATATCCAGCCCTCGCCGCCCCCGCATTCAGATAAACGAATCGGCCGAATCGGCAATAGATTGCAGCTCCTGCAGAGTAAACTGAGTTTCACCCTCGGGGTTGCACCGGTCTCGCCCACCGGAATGCCCTTCCGGATCGTTGCCGCTTGAACAGCTACCGGGAGCCGCCCTGCAAACACTGTTCAACAAATTCCACGTCTTCGCGACTGCCGATAATCAATGGCACACATTGATGGGGCATCCTGGGCTGAAGAGACAAAATCCGTTCCTCCCCCGTACTGCCAAGCCCTCCGGCCTGTTCAACGACGAAACTCAAGGGAGCGGCTTCGTACATCAAACGCAATTTGCCCGCGGGCTTCTTCACTTCGCCCGGATACAGATAGAGGCCTCCCTTCCAAAGAATCCGATGCACATCGGCCACAAGACATCCCGAATACCTGGCGGTACGGGAAGGCCCTGTTTCATCACCGCCCATCTGGAAATGCTCGACCACTTTTCGCATAGCGCCAGGCCATTTCGACTGATTGCCCGTATTCACACTGCAGATCTTCCCTCGTGGCGGAATGTGGATCCCTGAACCGGACAGGAAAAATTCCCCGACGGCCGAATCAAGCGTAAACTGATGCACCCCATCCCCGCATGTGTACACAAGCAGGGTGCTGGCTCCGTACAACACATATCCCCCGACCACCTGTTCCCGCCCCGCCTTCAGGATGCTGCCGGAGGCACCCACGCGATGGATGGAAAAAATCGAACCCAGCGGTGCATTGACATCAACGTTGGAGGAACCGTCCAGCGGATCCAGGAACAACGCATAGGTGCCCGATCCCTGTGCCCGTTTGATGGCGAACGGCTCTTCCATTTCTTCGGAGACGACAACCCGCACCACGTCGCTTTCCTCAAACACATCCACAAAGGTCCGATTAGCACGTTCATCCAGTGTGCGGACCTGCTCGCCATGGACATTAGTCGTCCCTGTCGTCCCGAGCAGGCCGGACAGCCCTGCCTGATTCAAGTCCCGGGCAATCAGTTTCCCGCACAGGGCAATGTGGGTCATCATCGCGGACAATGCCCCTGTGTGATCAGGATGGCTCTGTTGTCGATCAAGAATGTGTCGAGTGAGGGAAATCATGGGGAGAAGTGACTCCACGTTCTCCACGCAGAGTGGACTGCATTATAGGCCATTGGCCCAAAAAGTCGAGCATGACTCCGTATCACGGTGCCCATCCTTCGAGCGTGGCTCTGACCGATCCGACAATCACACGGGCTTCCATCATCACGGGAATCCGTTCTTCCGTGTTCGTCAGCCAGAATCGAATGTTGCCTTCATTCAAAAAAATCCCACGAAACGGCATCACAGCCAGCAACCGAATCGCTTCAACTGTCCCCCAGGAACCATCCACCGGTTCGACGGCTTCCACATGGACTTCCACCTGGTAGTTTTTCCGATCATGGTAAATATTCAACGGTACCGACGATCCCGGCTCCAGCGTGGGCATCGTTCGCAGGAAATACAAACACGATAAAATATCATGTGTGCCGGGCACAATAGAATGGACCGAAGGCTGGCCATTCTTCTGCAACGTCACCTGATTGACAATGTGATCAAACCGAATGTCAAAGTCTTCATGGCGACTGCCCTCCCTGCGCTGAAAAATCAGCTGTTGAGGGAGCAGGGTGTGGGCATCAATGATCGACTCTGCATAATTTTCCACGGGAAAGAAGATCGAAATAAAATCATTGGATCGCGCCGTCGTCACCAGACGTCGCAACGACCGGTCATCATCCGACACCACTTCCTCAACGTTTATCGTCGCTTCGCCAGCTGGAATACCCCACAGGGAAATGGCGTAGCGGTGATGTTCGTCAACCGGGACAGCAAGTCCTGCAGCTGGCAGGACCAGGACAGCGAGGAGGACCCCGAGCATCCCGCAGACCAGCGCGCCACTGTTGAATGGTGCTTCTCGAGCGGACCACATACGTGGATTGTACACGACACCATCACCCCAAACACAACGCCCTGTGTGCTGGCAATCGTGCAACGTGTTGACAGTGCATGAACCGGGAGTGCAGCGGCGGACAGACCCTCGACGGGCATGACGGAAAGACCAGAGAGGCAACCGTTATGACGCCAGGGCCTGGAGGCAGGATGCCAGTTCCCCTTCCACCCAGGTACGAAGAACCTGCAACCGTTCGGGCGACGTGGCCTCAAAGCGAAGGACCAGCGCGGGTTGCGTATTGGACGCGCGAATGAGTCCCCAGCCATCGTCAAACTGAATGCGTATGCCATCAATCGTGACGACATCACGGACGGCAAGGTCGGCGGGCATGGCGTTCGGCTGCTTCTCCAACTCAAGAATGCGCGTTCGCATCGCTTCGACGACCCGGAATTTCACATCGTCGGCACAGTCAACGCGAATTTCCGGCGTGGCATGTGTCGGCGGCAAATCAGCCAGAAACGAGGACAGCGGGGCAGACACGTTTGACAGCATTTCCAGCAACCGGCACGACGCATAGACAGCGTCGTCATACCCAAAATACCGATCGGCAAAAAAGATGTGTCCGGACAGCTCACCCGCCAGGACAGCCTTGGTTTCCTTCATTTTTTCCTTCAGGACAGAATGGCCCGTCTTCCACATGATGATATGCCCCCCCCGTGCCTGAATATCCTGGTAAAGCAGGTGGGTGGCTTTGACCTCGGAAATGAACGTGCTGCCGGGCCGGTGCCGCAGGATGTCCCGCGCAAAAATCAACATCAGGCGATCGCCCCAGACAATCGTGCCTCGTTCATCAACTGCACCAATACGGTCGGCATCACCATCATACGCAATGCCAACATCAGCCTGAGTCGCGTTCACCGCACGGATGAGATCCTGAAGATTGTCCACCACCGTCGGATCGGGATGATGGTTGGGGAACCGGCCATCAAGGTCACCATATAACACCGTGACTCGACAGCCTAACTGCTCCAGAGCATCTTTCGCCACCAGACCTGCCGCCCCGTTTCCGCAATCAATGACCACGTGCAAGGCCCTGGCGTCCACTCCGGCAAATTTTTCCTTCAGATCGCGCAAATAGTGTGGAATCACCGACATCTCGGAGACCGTTCCCGCCCCGGACACATACGCACCGGTGTCGATCATCTGTTTGAGTTCCTGAATCTCCCTGCCGTAGAACGCCGACTTCCCCACACACATTTTGAAGCCATTGTACTCGGCTGCATTATGGCTCCCGGTCACCATCACACCACCGTCGACAGGCAATTCAAACAACGCAAAATACAAGACGGGCGTAGGGCAGATTCCAATATCCACGACGTTGATCCCCGTGGCCGTCATACCGGCGACCAGGTGATCCCGAAGCTCTGGGGACGTCAGACGCCCGTCACGTCCCACAGCCACCGTCCGGCATCCGCGCTGGCGAGCCACTGTGCCGTAAGCACGGCCAATGGATTCGGCCACAGCCACCGTCAAATCTTTTCCGACGACCCCACGAACGTCATATTCGCGAAAAATGCTCATGGAACAACTTTCCCGGAAACATGCCGTGCACTGCGCCCGTAATCATCGTGATACCGCACAATATCATCCTCGCCCAAGTAGGCACCACTCTGGACTTCAATGATTTCGAGAGGAGACATGCCCTGATTTTCCAACCGGTGTTTGGTCCGTTTCGGAATCAGCACATGCTCTCCCTGACCGACATCAAACACCGTCCTGCCACGAGTCACCCGAGCCGTCCCTGCAATCACCACCCAATGTTCGCTGCGTTGGTAGTGCATTTGAAGCGACAACCTCTGCCCGGGCAACACGCAAATACGCTTAACCTTATGCCCCGGTTGTTCTTCGAGAACGGTGTACGATCCCCAGGGACGATACACCACCACATGCTCCAACTGCTCCGGCGCCGCGCGTTTCCGCAACATGTCCACCAGCGTCTTAACGTCCTGGGAGCGGGACTTGGGACAGACCAGCGTCGCGTCAGGTGTATCCACCACCACCATATCGGAAAGCCCGACCGTGCCAACAAGCCGCTTCGTGGCCCACAACACCGAGCGTTCACTGTCCAGATCAACGACGTTCCCCCTCACCACATTTCCCCGCCTGTCACGGTGAGCCACACTGTTCAGGCTGCTCCATGTCCCGATATCTGACCAGACAAAATCAACCGGGACCACCGCCGTGCGCGACGAGCGTTCCATCACCCCATAATCAATCGAGACTGACTCGAGGCGGCGATAGTGCCTGGCAATCCGGTCTGCGGGTTGTCCTGCCTGCATCATGGTGTCAATGGCCCGTAGTGCTTTGATCAGCCCGGGTTGATGGCGCGCGTAGGCTTCCAGCAGGGCATCGACGCGCCACATAAACATTCCGCTGTTCCACACATACCCGCCAGCCTTCAAAAAGAGCCGGGCCCGTTTCAGATCGGGTTTCTCTACAAAACGTTCGACCGCATAGCCTGAAAGTGCGCCCAGCCTGCCCACACACGACCGCCTGTTCGGCTGAATATAGCCATATCCTGTATTAGGGGTAGTCGGATGGATCCCAAACGTCACCAGGTTCCCCTGTTGAGCCAGTTGATACCCCAGGGAGACAGCCTGCCTGAACGCCCTGTCCCCTTTCACAACATGATCCGCCGGCAGGACCAGCATCGTTGCATCGGCATCGCGACGTAACAACCACAGCGCGGCGAGGCCAATGGCCGGCGCAGTGTTGCGACCTTCCGGTTCAAGCACAACATTGTCGACCAGCGCATCGTGCCAATCCGACAACTGCAACCTGACCGCATCGGCTTGCGCAGCACTGGTCACCACGCACGTGCACCTGGCAGGGACAACACGCAACGCACGCCGAACCGTCTGTTGAAGAAGAGACCCGTCTCCTTTCCCTCCAACAACCTGCAGCAGCTGTTTCGGAAACAGTGCCCGACTGAGGGGCCAAAAACGGGTTCCGCTCCCGCCCGCAAGAATAACCGCATACAAGTGGGAGTGTTTCACCGACATCTCACAGGAATTCCGTATGACCCGATGACCATGGTATCAGTGCGATCCACAGATTGCCCTCTCCACCTGTTGAGCAAAGCCACAACGGGTGACTGGTGGCAGGATCGCCGATGGCGTCACGGGCCTGGCTGGCCCGTGTCGTAATGAAAATCCAGAGCCGACAGAATCAAGTCAGCAACTTCGCGAACCGCCCCCTCCCCGCCTTTGGCCGTGCAGACATACTGAACGGCTTCCCGAACCTGAGCCCGTCCATCGGCGGGAGTCGCGGAAAAGCCGACCGCACGGAGAGCCGGCACATCGGTCAGATCGTCCCCAACATACGCCATTTCTTCAAGTCCGATTTCATATTTGACCGACAACATTTTCAATGTCGCCAGTTTATCCAGCACGCCCTGATGAACTTCCACAATGCCGAGTTTGGCGGCCCGTACAGGCACCAGGTTGGTCTGGTCCAGGGTCACCAGCGCCGTCACAAGCCCGGCCTTCCGTAACAGTTCCAACCCCAGACCATCCCACGCATGAAACTTCTTGGCCTGCTCACCCGAGTCGGAATAGTACAGCCCCCCATCTGTCATAACCCCGTCAACATCGGTCGCAAAAAGCCGGATGCGTTTCAACGTCGCGGCCGTGAAAGACCGACGAGGCTGGGCATGTGCGTGTTCCGTTCGGACGCTCATTGCCGGTTCATTGCCTCACAGAGCATGCCAGCACACTTACCACACCTGCCGCCGTGCAAGCAAAGCCCATTACATGCCGGGGCCATGTCAGGACATACGGGACCGGACTCAATCTCAGGCGGCGAGGGCCATACCGACACGCCGTCTGGGAATCTGGCGCATCACGCGAGACGAGATCGCGCCAACATGAAAGCCCGTTTACAGTCCCCAGGCCATACTGGTATGATTTTGCGTCTCCCCGGTACAGGAAGGGGGGAAGACATTCCTCGTCACATTTCCATGACCACAATCCTTGACCGGTACATCCTGAAAGAGCTTCTGCCCCCTTTCAGCATCAGCCTTGCCATCCTGTGTTTTCTCGTGTTGACGAAAGAGATGCTGCGGTTGGTTGAGTTGCTGGTCGGCAAAGGGATCGGGCTGCTGGCCGTGTTGCAGATCATCGGCCATCTCATGCCGTCGTTTCTGGTGCTCACACTTCCAATGGCCTGTTTGATTGCCTCCATTGCCGCCTTCAGTCGCCTGTCCTTTGACAGTGAAATCGTGGCCATGCGAACAGCCGGGCTCAGCCTGTTCAGAATCACCATGCCCGTTCTGGTCTTTTCGTCGCTCGTGTTCCTTGCCACCCTGGGCCTGTCGCAATGGGGACAACCGTGGTCGTCAATCTCCTTAAAAAAACTGGCCATCAGCCTGATGCGGGACAACGTGCAGTTGGCACTGGACCACGGCACGTTTCAGGAACCCATGGATAACATGATGCTGTTTGTTCCGGAGCCCAAGCACGGGGGACCGGCCAGGGGCATTTTCATCGCGGATCGCCGCGATCCGGACAGACCGTTAATCATCACCGCCAGATCGTTCCACATGCTCAACACCCCCGCCCACGAACAATTCGGTCTCCGGTTGCATGAAGGCACGATACACCAGGCCCCCCGCAACGTGGAGCACTATCACCAGGTCGCATTCACGACCTATGACATCAAAATGGATCTGGCCTCGACACTCGGCGTCGAAACGCCCACACGTCCCGACTACCAGCACATTATGGCCGCACTGGAGCAATCCGGCTGGCAGGACAGCGGCATGCTGCGTCGCCTCATGGAATACTACAAAGACCTCGCCTTTCCCGTGGCCACCTTCCTTCTTGGCATCCTGGGTGTCCCGGTCGGCATCCTCTCCAGTCGGTCAGGACACCTTGGCGACTTTGTTCTGGGAATCGCCATCATGGTGGGGTATTATGTGCTCAACGTCCTGGGAGAGTTCGGGGTCACGGCCCGTATCCTTCATCCCTTTGCCGGTGCCTGGTTCCCCAACGTCTGCCTCCTCCTCATCGCAGGATTGCTGTTCCACCGGGCGAGCCGGCACTGATGATGGGCATTCTGTTCTGGTATATCGTCCGACATTACCTCAAAATTCTGGTATTGTGTCTCACCGGATTGACCACCATTTACCTGGTGGTCGATTTCTTCGAGAAACTGCGTAAGTTCCTCCGACATGATGCGGAATTGTCGTCCGTCTTCATGTATTTTTTCTTCAAAACCCCGGAGGTGATCTACACCGTCGCACCGCTTGCCGTGCTCATCGCTTCGCTCCTTGCCATCGGCCTGCTCAACAAACACCATGAAATCACCGCGATGCGAAGTTGTGGGGCCAGTATCCTGCATGTTACGATGCCGCTCCTGGCAGTCGGCAGCCTCGTCACCGTCATCCTTCTTGAATTCGCAGCCGTCGTCGTGCCCTTGGCCAATGCCAGAGCGGAGTACATCAGAACGGTCGAAATCCGCCACAACCCGCAATCGTTGTCCTTCAGGACCGACAATCTGTGGTTGCGTTTCCAAACCGATTCAATTATGCACGTCCAGCACGTGGATCCCGAGGGTGACACGTTGCACCAGGTGACACTCTACCGGATGGACGATCACTTTCGACTGCACGAATTCACCTCGTCAGCCAGTGCCAGTTTCGCCGCAGGGCAATGGGTCTTGCAGCAGGTGACCCAGCGGGCGATTGGCCCACGCGGCAGGATCCGTATGACACAGCATCCCACGCTACCCCTGAACCTGTCCCTGACACCCAACGACATCAAAACGTGGATCTCGCTCAAACCGGAACAGATGACGCTGGCTCAACTCGGCACGCACATCGAGCACGTGCGACACGAGGGACACAAGACAGCACGGCTCCTGACCGACTACTGGGGACGCATGGCGTATGCCTGTGCCGCGGTGATCATGTCGGTGCTCGGCATGTCCATCGGGCTGCTGGACATTGACACCCACACGCCCGGCCTTGCCAGAAACATCGGGAAAGCACTGGGCATCGGGTTTGTATTCTGGGCCGTGCATTTCCTGAGTATCGGGTTGGGCAGGAGTGGCGCATTACTCCCCGTCGTGGCAGCGTGGATCACGTGCGTGATGTTTCTGATCGTGAGTCTCAACCTGTTTCTGAAAGTACGATACTAAGCCCACCAACACGGCACCTCACGCAATGAATGGTCCCCACGGCACCTGACACACCATGGCACCCACAGTCGTCGTTACCGGCCTCGGCATTGTCAGTCCCATTGGCATCGGCACTGATGTCTTCTGGGACAATGCGATCGCAGGTCATTCCGGAATCACCAGACTCGAGTCGTTTCCCGACTTTCCGGCTGAACGCTACCGATCGCGGATTGCGGGACAAATTCGGCATGTCCCCCCTCCCGATTCCCGCGATGCTCCCCTGGCCAGTCGCGTGGATCGCTATGCGCAACTCGGACTGGTCGCGGCCAGAGAAGCGCTGACTGATGCGGATCTTTGTCTGGAAAACGAAATGCCGGAACGCGTCGGGGTGATGGTAGGTGCGGGCATGGGCGGCATGGTGATGGGGGAACGTGAAATCTCCGAACTCTATGACACGCACAAGCCCCATCGCGTGTCTCCCGGCTTTATCCCCGCCATCACCCTCAATTCGGCCTCGGGCATTCTTGCCACGCTCTTTGGCGCGAAAGGCCCCAACCTCACCATCTCAACGGCCTGTTCGTCGAGCATCCATGCCATCGGGCAGGCACTGCAAACCATTCGCGCAGGGAAGGCAGACGTGGTCATTGCCGTGGGAGCAGATGCCAGCATTACCCCTCTGGTCTTCGCGGGTTTCTGCTCACTTCGCACCCTGTCCAGCAAATACAATGAGGAGCCTACCCGCGCGTCCCGCCCGTTTGATCGCGGCCGCGACGGGTTCGTCATGGGCGAGGGGGCCGGCGTTCTGATTCTTGAAACCCTGCAACATGCGAAACGGCGACGCGCCAGGATCTACGCCGAACTCGCCGGTTACGCCTCAACGAGCGAAGCGTACCACATGGTGATGCCCAGGGAAGACGGCACCGACATTGCCAGGACCATCACACTCGCCCTGCACGATGCCAGAACCGGACCGGCAGACGTTGACTATGTGAATGCCCATGCGACGTCCACCCTCATCGGAGACGAAGCGGAAATCCGCGGACTCCGTCGCGTGTTTCGACGTCGCGCCAATACCGTCCTCATCAACGCGACCAAATCGTTGATCGGGCATACCCTTGGGGCCGCCGGCGCAATCGGAGCTGTGACGACCCTGCTGGCCATGAAAACGAACCTGATCCACCCGACACCTAATTATGAAGATCCCGACCCCGAATGTCGGCTGGACGGGATATCCTCACACCCCCGGCAAAGCCGCATCAATGTTGCCATCGTCAATGCGTTTGGATTTGGCAGTAACAACGGCGTTTTGGTATTTAAACGACCGGCTGCGCGCTGAAAAAACCAGCAACATCTCGAACAAACAATGACACCTGCAAACGAAAAGGAAACGGGAATGACGGATTTGTCTCCGATTGGGCAGCAGATTCAAGAAGCCCTGGCGACGTCGCTGCAACGGGAGCCTTCAACGATCCATCCCGAGAATCACCTTCGCGACGATCTGGGGTTAGATTCCCTGGTGCTCTTTGAATGGTTATACGAACTGGAAAAAGCGTTTGACCTCGAAATTCCCAATGAAGACCTGCCCAACTTGCAGACGTTGGGCGACGTCATCACCTACGTCGAAGCCCGAGTCACTCCCCCACCCCTTCCGGCCACATCCACAGGCGTCCCTCCGTCCCCTGCCCGTTCCGCTCACACGAAAGCCGCCCCCGGAGCCACCCGCTCCAGGACAAAAAGCGGCCTGGCCAGCACAGACTCCCCCGCAATCAATAACGCACCCGTCCCGTCCACACCGAGGGCCAGAACCACCGGAAAAGCCGAGAAACCCAAAGCCGCCGCCAAAGGCAAAGGGAAAAAGCAATGACGCACCCACCGGCAGCAGGCTACCGGCTCACCGAATTAGCCGACGCCATTCACGCACAAATCCATGGCCCGTCACATCTCCACATTACCGGGGTCAACAGTCTCGAAGAAGCCGCATCGGGTGATCTTGCCTGTCTGTCCAGCAAGCAGTTGACGGACGTCGCCAGACGATCATGCGCCTCGGCAGTGGTCGTGCCCGTCTACGATCCCGATCTGGAAGCCACCCAACTGATCTCGAAGCAACCACACCTTGACTTTATTCATCTCAGCAAGCGTTTTTTCTCGAAGCCGTCCCCCCAGGCCGGGATTGCCCCGACCGTTGTACAAGGCACAGACGTCCACATTGAACACGACGTCTCCATTGGCCCGTTCGTCACAATTGGAGATGGCACGACCATCGGGCACCGGGTGACGATTTACCCCGGGGTCTGCCTGGGCTGTGACGTGACCATTGGTGACGAGACGGTGATCTATCCCCATGTCAGCGTGCTGGACGGATGCCAGATCGGCAAGCGGGTCATCATCCATGCCGGAACGGTCATTGGAAGTGACGGATTCGGATACATTCAGCACGAAGGCCGCCACCACAAAATTCCCCAACGCGGCATTGTGGTCATCGAAGACGATGTGGAACTCGGGGCTAATGTCACCGTTGATCGCGCCACGTTTGGACGCACACTGATCGGGCAAGGCTCCAAAATCGACAACCAGGTGCAAATCGCCCACAACGTGACGCTGGGAGAGCATGGCCTCGTCGTGGCACAAGTCGGGATCGCAGGCAGCACAACCATCGGGAAACACGTCATGATAGGCGGACAGGCCGGCCTGATCGATCACCTCACCATTGGCGATCAAGTAAAAATCGCGGCGGGTGCGGGAATTGAAAAAAACGTGGCGTCCGGTGCCATCCTGTCTGGGAGCCCAGCCAGACACCACCCCACAACCCTCCGCACCCAGGTCCTGTTGAACCACCTGCACGAACTGTATCAACGGGTCGCAGCACTGGAAAAACGACAGGCAGGGACGGTGGTCACACCGGGGCAGCGGCCACCAACCCGCAAAACGAAGAAGTCAACATAGGGTATGAGAAGTGAAATTTCCGCTCAGCGCCGTCGTCGTCGCCACCACTGCTGCCAGCGGTGCGCTTCTTGCCGGCTTCGTGCGCGGCGCAGTGGTGGAAGGGGACCCGGAAGGATATTGACTGCTTATGGCAATTGCCGCTGGCGCCCTCGGTGCCGTGTGTCTCAACATGGCCATGGCGCGGGGCGAACAACGCACCACCAGCTGTGACACCGTCCGCGCGCACGGCAAAGACAGCGACTGACCAGCCCGCCCCAACGGGCATGCCATGTACGCTCGCGCACCAGAACCGGCTTACCTGCTGCGTCCCGAAGGCGAAATCACCGAATGCCAGGTGAACAACTTCCCCCAGAAAAATCCCGCCCACGGCAACGCAAAGGCTGCCATATAACCCAGGGACCCGGAGCTGAAACTCCACACCGACAGCCCCACTAATCCCCCGATCCCCAGGAAATAGGCCAATGGAACGAACTGCCGGCCGGCATGTCGCAACTCCACGTCCGGAGGACGTTTCTTGAACCGTTGCGCCCCCCGCACCGCGGACGCGCGCATACGACGTGCCCAGAATTCCGGAACGGTGCGGAAAATATACCGGTGATAGCGTGTCTGCCCCCACCCGAGCACAATGCCGGCAGCAATCAACCCCGAACTGTTGCCGAACGTCCATACATCATACGTATCAAAAAAAAACTGATACACCAGCGCCACAACGCCAATCACCATCGTCAACAAACCCAGCAGCCCCGACGGGAACAAAATATAGATGCGAATATAATTTTCGGCGAGCTGCGCCTCATTCTCCAGTCGCTTGCCCGTAATGATTTTTCCCATCAGTCAACCGACCGCCTGCCCATGGCCTGCTGGCGAGGATTCCGCCGCCTGGAGGCAAAACGCTTCGATGAATGGACAACAGAGCTGCACGCCAGTACCTCGTGATCAACACGCTGACACCGTTGCACACCCAACGGACGCAAGAGATGGTGAGCGCATGACGTGGAGATTCGACAACCAGACACAGCCATCATTGACGGGAAGTATACCAGCACAACGCGCACCAGTGGAACAACACCGTGTGTCCCTTCCTCATTGATTCCGGGCATCAGAGAGCCAGGCATGGAAAAACGTCGCACACACCTCTCCAGACAAGACACATTGCAAACACAAAAGAAGAAGTGTAAAAATCCTGTCGGAAGGCACAAGAGACATGGCCTTGACGCTTCCCGCAGCCTGTTCGGACTGATGCCCGTTGCCCAGGAAGGAGTGACCGTTCCATGAAAAATGTCCAGATTGTTTTCAATATCCAGGTTCCCGACCACGTCTCGGAAGAAGAAGTGAACAGTCGACTGAACCAGGTCATCAGTGCCCTCATGGCTCAGGAATTCGGCGGCAATTCATTCATGGATCATCCGTCGGGCCTTCCACCGGACGGTCGTCACGGACAAGTCGGTCACGCGTGACCCGTTTCCTTTTCACGCCATCATAATAAACACTCGCCCTTCTGGCCCGTGCCGGGTCGTTGTCAAGCAACATACACCTGTCGTCAGACACGTTTTGTGGATGAGGATTCGGACACGATGTTGTGGGGAGAATTGGAGCGGGTGAGGAGATTCGAACTCCCGACCAACGGCTTGGGAAGCCGTTGCGCTACCACTGCGCCACACCCGCTCACCATTGTCGCAGAGAACGCATTCTAGGCAGAGCAGGAAAGATAAGTCAAGGCTGTGGGCAGCCGTGGTGTCCCTGCAAACCCAAAGCGGTTATACCTAGAGGAAATACCAACAGGTATCCAGTTGCCTGTTCTCTCGCGCGGCGGGGTAATCTCCCGTCGCGCATTTTTTTACGCTCGCACGGGCTGACAGGGCTGGGAAGGCTGTGTTGAATGGGTGATGTTGATTGTCTTCATTGTGTTGAGTTCATCCAACCCGAGCTGGGGGACAGTGGCCGGTTTGAGAGCGGCAGCGGACTCGGGTCGCTTTGGAGCGCACCGGATCTGCAGCAGCAGGGCGGACAGTGCGGCGGTCACGCCTGCTCTTCGTCCGGTGGTGGGGGGGCTTTCTTTGTCGCGTTGGGGGGACTTTCGCGTCCCTTGCATATCTCGCGTATCTCTTCTTTGAGGAATGCGATTGTGCCCTCCATGTCTTTGATTTCCTCGCCGATGGCCTGGGACAGGTGCAAATCGTGCCCGCGGACATAGGGGGACGCATCGCGGAGGAGGACGGCGGCAGTGGACAGTTTACCGATAAGGAAACGGGCAACGGTTAATGACCGCGTGTCGACAGTCGCCGCGGGGTGGCAGGGTGGCTCGGTCGTAACAGGTTGCGGCACGGCGGTGGTGGCAGTCAGCAGGAGGAGGGCGGCGGTGAGAATGGTCATGGCGCGGCGGAACAGAACCAGACATGGCATGCAGTTCCTCATGGTTCACTCCTTCCCTCTGGTAGAAATGGATGAGACCCGACACCGAATGGAGCCGGGCCATAGATGACGACACACGAGTCGTGTGACGGCCTCGCGTATTCGCCCGGCCACGGGGAGCGACCCTGTGGCGTGTGGGACAGGCTGTTGTATTCGGCGAGTAACCCGACAAGCAGGTGACTCGCGTGTCGTCATCTAAGGAGAGTATGCGTTACGTTTCGGTGTGGCGTCAAGGTAGGCAGGAGTCCGAGACCGGCAGGAAACAGGAGCGGAGAAACCACCGTGTGAGAACAAGCGGGGATGCGTTGCGGATTGTGCTACATAATTCCCAATGTTTGCACCGATTCCAGACTCGTGACAATAGCTTTGGTGTGTTGATCCTGCATAACGCCCCTCCGAAACTCGACTTGCCTTTCAATTTACTTTACATCAGGCCCGTTTGGTTTGCAGGGAAGGTTCCACGCCTGATGCTCGTGGAAACTACGGTAACAGACATGGGTTTCGGCCCATGCGGCGGGGGCACCCCCTTGAGACATTACCCAAGGGAGTATCCCCTTTGCCCTCCCTGTGATCGTGCCAGATGGCACATTCATCCGGAACACCCCCACGACAGCAAGCCCCCCTCAGCCCAGACACCCCATCGGAACTTTCCACGATCTCCCGTTCTCCAATAGCACATACGGCACGGTCGCGTGTCATCATTTTACCCTCGCACATGCACCAGCACATATTTCCGTTTGCCGATTTTGATTTGATAGGACTCGTTCAGTTGCATGGGGAGTACTGCACTACTGTCCCGGTGGCACGTTTGATTAACGACAACGGCACCCTGCGTGATCAGACGGCGCGCTTCCGTCCTGCTCGGCAACAGCTCCGTTCGCATGAGAAGATCCACCAGCCCCATGGCAGGCTGTGCCGAGTCAGCAAAATCGGCTGCCGTCAGCTCGACCGTGACATCGGGCTTGTCAGGAAATTCCCGTTTGCGAAACTTCCGCCGAAAATCATCCCTGGCCTCCTGCCCCGCATCCGTCCCGTGATACCGCGCCACTAACATCTCCGCCAGGGCCAGCTTCGCCTCCATGGGATGGCATTGCCTGACGTCATTCAGATCTTCCGTCGTCAACAACTCGTAATACCGGTACATCAGCTCATCGCTCACGGACATGACCTTGCCGAACATGTTTGCAGGATCATCTTCCAGAGCAATCGCATTGCCAAAACTCTTACTCATCTTTCGCACACCATCGGTGCCTTCCAGCAACGGCACCGTGATGACCACCTGGGGAACCTGGCCCCATGCACGTTGCAGATCCCGCCCCACCAGCAGATTAAACTTCTGGTCAGTGCCGCCCAGCTCAATGTCCGCCTTGAGCGCCACGGAATCATAGCCCTGCACCAGCGGATAGAGAAACTCATGAATGCCGATGGGTTGTTGCGTCCGGTACCGTTCGGAAAAATCATCCCGCTCCAGCATCCGCGCCAGATTATAGCGCGAGCACAACTCAACCATGTCCTGCGCGCGCATGTCGTGCATCCAGCGACTGTTATAGTCTATGTGCGTCCTGGCCTGATCCAGTGTCTTGAAAATCTGCCGCTCGTAGGTCCTGGCATTGGCCAGGACCTGTTCCCTGGTCAGCGCCTTTCTCGTTTCGGAAACGCCGGTCGGGTCGCCAATCATCCCGGTGAAGTCCCCGATTAAAAAAATCACCTGGTGCCCAAGTTCCTGAAAGTGCCGCAACTTCTGAATCAGGACGGTATGGCCCAGATGCAGATCGGGCGCCGTGGGATCAAACCCGGCCTTCACCCGCAAAGGGCGTTTCTCCCGCAAAGCACCCAGCACGCGATCGGCGAGTTCCTGCCGCGGAATAACCTCAACGGCCCCGCGCGTCATCAGGTCAAGCTGTCGTTGCAGTTCCTGATCCATCATCGTTTTCTCCGTCTGCCCAAATCTCTCCGCCCGCACGGTGTCTTATCCGTTGTTGGAGGCCTCCTCGGATTGCCCAACGCGAACATACGGCCGAAGTCGTTCAAACCGTTTCGCGCCAATCCCCCGCACCTGTTTCACCTCCGCCATGGACACAAAGCGCCCATGTTCACGGCGATACTGCACGATGCGTTCAGCCAGCACTGGGCCAATACCCGGCAATGTTTGCAGTTCCTCCAGTGAACCGTGATTGATGTCTACGGGAACCACACGGGCGGCCCGAACGGATGACCTCTCCTGACGACTGTGCTGGTGCCACTCCTCCGTCGCCTGATACGAACCCGTCGACAGACCCGTGACAGACAGCCATCCCATCAGCCCGCCAAGGAGCACAAGTTTCACGCACAATGACTGACCCATTGAAAGTCCCTCGACAGACCATCCGCCCCCCCCTGGATTCCCGCTCACCTCACTGCGGGAATGACGGAGGGGAGGGCTTTTCGTTCTCACCGTCGTTTCCCCATCAGATGAATCGCCAGGCCATCAACGTCTTCAGCCGCTTCCATCAGGGCCTCGGCGTGCGTGGGATGTGCATGAATCATGGTGGCCATTTGCGAGACTGTAGCATGCAGTTGCATAGCCAGAGCCGCCTCATGTACCAGATCTGCCGCATGTGCCCCGACCAGATGCGCGCCCAGCACGCGATCCGTTTTGGGGTCGGCCAGAATTTTCACCAGCCCGACCGTATCCCCGACCGCGTGAGCTTTTCCCAACCCACCATACCGGTATTGTCCAATCCGGGGAGCAATACCCTGTTCACGAATTTGCCGTTCGGTCAATCCGACCCGCCCAATCTCAGGTAACGTAAAGATACCCGCCGGCACCACGTCGTACCGCATGGTGGCCGTATGTCCGACAAGGTTGGCCGCAGCCACTTTGCCCTGTGCCGATGCGACATGGGCCAACATGGCCCCGCCCACCACATCGCCGATGGCAAACACCCCGGGCACATTCGTTTGCAGGCGTTCATTGACGACTATCTCGCCCGCATCGCCGAGTGTCACCCCCACATCTTCCAGCCCAATCCCCACCGTGTTCATGCGCCGCCCCACCGCAACCAGCACCCCGTCGCACCCCAGCGACTCCCCACTGGCCAGGTCTACCCTGATTCCGGAAGCCGTCCTGTCAACATGTGTCACGACGTTGTCCACCACACATCGCACGCGACGTCTGGTCAGTTCGCGCTCAATCAACGTCGACACCGCTTCATCTTCCGCGGGCAACAGACTGGGCCATGTCTCCACAATGGTCACGTGCGACCCCAACCCCGCATAGAGAGAGGCAAACTCACAGCCTTCCACTCCCCCGCCAATGATTAACAATCGCCCGGGTATGCGCGGAATGTCCAGGGCCTCCCGGCTCGTCATCACGTCAACGCCATCCACGGGCACTATCGGCAATGCCGATGCCGATGACCCCGTGGCAATAATCACACCATCCGCCTGGATCGTGGTTTCCGTGCCGTCGGCACTCGACACGCGAATGGTCTGGTCATTCACCAGTCGTCCCGTTCCCTGGACATGCACGATGTTCCAACGTTTCAATAACGTGGCAATGCCCTTCACCAGCCCGCTGACAATGCGATTTTTTCGCGCCACCATCCGCGCAGGATCATAGGCGGGAGGATGCGGGAGTTGCAGACCAAGATCGTCGGCCTTCCTGAGTTTTTCGCTCAGCTCAACGACCGCCAGTAGCGCTTTACTGGGAATGCACCCCCAGTTAAGGCACACGCCACCCAACGCCTGATTTTCGATGACCGTGACGCGGGCACCCAGTTGTGCCGCTCGAATCGCAGCGACGTATCCGCCGGGGCCTGCACCAAGAATGGCGATATGTCGCTGGGAAGACATTAAGGTTGCGAGGAAAGAAAGACCTCGTACTGAGAAGACGTCATCAGCGCTTCGACGTCGGCAGGATCTGCTAATTCAATAACTGCAATCCATCCCTTCCCATACGGGTCCTGATTCAGGTATTCGGGATGATCCTGTAACGCCTGGTTGACTTCCAGGACGGTTCCGCTCACCGGCGAGTACAGACTGGACGTTGATTTCGTGGATTCCACCTCGCCAATTTCCTGATTCACGGTCAGGACGGTCTTCACCTTCGGCAGATCCACAAACACGACATCGCCCAGGGCATCCTGGGCAAAATCGCTGATCCCCACCGTCGCGCGTCCTCCGTCGAGCCTCACCCACTCATGCTCTGTGTGATACCGTAAATCCTCGGGAATCTCCACGTCCTCCCCTCCCCTGCTGATGATCACAGGATTTCGCGCACACGGGAGCGTTCATAAGAGAAGGCAGGGGCGTTTGTCAAGGAACCACGCGATAGTCGCGGACGCGCACCACGCCTTCAGGAAGCCTCCTCGACTGACTGGATGCCTGAGGTGTCTGGCTGGACACAATGGCCCAGACCTTGTCAGACTTCCCCAGGTACCGAACCATGTCGAAAACGGGATAAGCTCCTTCCTCCATGCTCTCTGCCGAACGACCTGGCTGCGCAGGCATGCCCTGTGATGCGGCATGAGGCAGCGCGGGGCTTGTGTCGTCAATCGTCGTCAGAAACACGTCAAACGGACTGCGCGCTATTGCCACCCAGTCTTCGGCAAGGTGCACCAATCCATAGGCGGGGTCGGCCACACTGTGATATTGCACTTCAAGCCCGACCTGAAGATGCGGGAGATCAACGCGTAAGGTATCGACCAGATACCGAAGAGTCCGGAGTCGTTCCCGCGCTTTCCACCCGGCCCATTTCCAGAACACGGCGGGCAGTTGCACGCTGGCATCAGGCCACGCCTCGGACCGTGGCCCGTACTCGTCCAGAATCTGAACCGGATCAAAGTGCACCTCAAATTCCCGCTCAAACGCCGCAAGGGCCAGCGGGCTGAACCCTTCATCGATTCCCGAAGGCACTTCGGAGCGCAACACCAGGCCCGCGAGCGGAAGGTCGCGCAGTTGAGAGAGCCAGCCAACCAGAAATTCCAGGTAGCCGGTATCCCCCAATGAGTAGTAAGACGAGCGCCGCAATGCTCCTGACGGGGCAGACCGCGAGCTGGACGGGACATATTCCCAGTCCCGCCACTGTGCCCGCGTCCTGTGCGGGACGTCCGCCACGTCCCCCAGACACCGGAGGGTCACCCCAAGGTAGACAGCCGCCCCCCGACCGTGCAGCTGCCGCACGACGGGATCCATCGCGCGAGGCGACAACGGCTGTCTGTTGCGCAATCCCTTCCTGCCATGCCCACATGGGATGTCCAGGAGAATGACGGATCCTTCGATGGGGTGATGATCTGCCAGGACGGGTACTCGATCTGACAGATGGGGCGAGGTCAGCGACACCAGAATCCCGTTCACCGGTTCGCCAGTTGACGGCTTCCCCAGCAGCTCCTCAAGCCGTGTGACACGAACCCGGGCTTCGGCCCGGTACGGATTCGGCATCGGCGCATTTGCGAGAACACGAAAATGTTCGACGGCAGAAGGCAGGTTTCCCGCTCCCCGGTATGACCTGGCCAGCCACCATCGTGCTTCCAGCGTTCGGGAAGAATGTGGATGCGTGCGCACAAAGCGATGCAGTAACGCAATCGCATCCGCATAGTCGGCCCGCACAAACGCCAGTGTCGCATCACGCAGCAACCGCTTCTCAACCTGATCGTGTAACTCACTTATTCCCGTATCCGGCCCGGGCAATCTGACACACCCGCTCACCAGAAGGACAAGCGAAAGCGCGGCGACGAGACCGTGACAATACAAAGAAAGACGCGGCATGTGGCGAAGCAGGACAGACCGAAGACGTCATTCACATGACGGGACTGTCAGTCAGACAGATCGAACATGGTTCGATGACTCATGTCACACCATGTCCGGGAAAAAGTAGGCGATTTCAACGGTGGCTGTTTCATGGCAATCCGACCCGTGCACCGCATTGGCTTCAATGGAAGCCCCATGCAATGCCCGAATCGTTCCCGGCTCCGCTTTCAGAGGATCGGTCGCGCCCATCAGCTCCCTGTTGACCTTCACCGCATCATTACCTTCGAGCACAAGAATGACGGTCGGTCCGGAACACATATGCGCGATCAGGGACCCGAAAAACGGGCGGTCACGGTGTACGGCATAAAACTCTTCAGCGACGGCTTTCGACATATGGACCATTCTGGCGGCGACGGGATTGAGGCCGGCGGCTTCATACCGCTGAATGATATCGCCAATCACCCGTTTCTTCACAGCATCGGGTTTGATAATGGCTAGCGTTCGTTCCCCCATCCTTCGTTATCCTTTCGTTGTGTTGGTGGCGAACCGTTTTGCGAGGGTGACGCAACGTGAGCATGTGGCTCACGTGTGTTTCACACCCTCCATGCTGCAACATGTCCCGTGTGAGGTTGTAGCACAAGTTGACAACGAGACCAACAGGTTTCTTCTGGAGTCGCCACACCCACCGGACGAAAAGGTCACCCTCCTGCCATGTCACCACACTCGGTGTGAGACTTCCATCCTGATTGATCCCGGCCATGTTGCACAGCCGGCAGGACGAGCGTCATCGCCGTGCTGTCACCCTGCCGATCAAGACCGGCTCTGCGCTTCCTTCCTGCCGGATTGCAATGCCGAACGTGGTGTGTGCATGATACCGCCTTACCGCTTCTCACACGACGGTTTTTGTTGTTCCCGTCAGGGGTCACCACATCCGAGGACATCGGTTATCATGACAGGAGGGTCTATGAACACCTCGGCCATGATTCAGGAACTGAAGACACGCCTTGCCCGGCACACTGCGGTCACGGTACTGACCGGCGCCGGCATATCCGCGGATAGTGGGGTACCAACGTTTCGCGGCCAGGACGGTCTCTGGAACAACTACCGGCCCGAAGAACTGGCCTCGCCCGAGGCCTTTGATCGCGATCCGCGCCTCGTGTGGGAATGGTACAACTGGCGTCGCAACCTGATCAGAAACTGCCAACCGAATCCGGCCCACTACGCCCTGGTGGATCTGGAACGTCGGGGAGGAACATTCCGGATCATCACCCAAAATGTTGACGGACTCCATACACTGGCGGGATCGCAACGGGTGTCGGAAATTCACGGAAACATCTGGAAAGTCCGTTGCACACGATGCGGACGAACAGCCGTGAATCGCGAGGTGCCGATCGCCATCCTGCCGCACTGCTCACACTGCCAGGGGCTGCTCCGCCCGCACATTGTCTGGTTTGGTGAATCGCTGGACCCCGTGGATCTGCAACAGAGTCATGACGCGCTGCGTCAGTGCGAGCTGTTGCTGATTATCGGCACGTCCGGCGTGGTGTACCCGGCCGCGTCGTTTGGCTCCGTGGCCAAAGAACACGGGGCCTTTGTGGCCGAATTGAACCGGGATCCCACACCACATTCAGACCTCGTTGATATGGCCATCCACGGATCCGCTCAGGACCTCGTTCCTCAACTGCTGGCCTGACCCGCTGGCATGGGCGTTTTCTTGACGAGTTCGGGGCGGTTTGTTAGCGTTGTTTTGGTTTGAGACATGCCACCCCATTTGCCAGAAGAGAGAACCATGCAAATTACGATCAACGGGAAACCCGAAGGGCTTCAGGCCAGCACCGTCATGGACGTTCTGAAACACAAGGCCATTGATCCGCACATGGTGGCCGTTGAACTCAACACCCGTATTGTCGAACGCACCCAACTCGAAACCACAGCCGTCAAGGACGGAGATCACATAGAGTTCCTGTTTTATATGGGCGGCGGATCATGACCACCGGGTATCTGTCCAACATTACGGAAGGAATCGGCCAGACGCCGCTGGTGCGCCTGCATCGTCTTTCCCCGAAAGGTGGGGCCTCGATTTTTGGAAAAGTGGAGTTCGCCAACCCCGGGGGGAGCGTCAAAGACCGCATCTGCCTCAACATGATTAACGAGGCGGAACGCGCGGGCACCCTCAAGCAGGGAGGCACCATCGTAGAGCCGACCAGCGGCAACACGGGTATCGGGCTTGCGCTCGTGGCCGCTGTGCGTGGCTACAAACTGATTCTCGTCATGCCGGAGAGCATGAGCCTCGAACGGGCCAGTCTCCTGTCGTCTTATGGCACACAACTGATCCTGACCCCGGCATGGGAGGGCATGAAAGGTGCCATTAGAGAAGCACAGAGCATTGTCGGCCAGAACCCCGAATATTTTATGCCCGACCAGTTTGCCAACCCGGCGAATCCCGCGATGCACAGAAAAACCACCGCGGTGGAGATCTGGGACAGGCTGGACGGCAACATCGCTGCGTTCGTTGCAGCCGTGGGAACCGGCGGCACCATTACGGGCTGCGGGGAAGTGCTGAAGGAACGCGCACCGGCCACCAAAGTCATCGCCGTCGAACCGGCAGGCTCCCCTGTGCTCTCCGGCGGAGAACCAGGGCCGCACAAAATTCAGGGGATCGGAGCCGGTTTTGTGCCGACAGTGCTGAATCGTTCGATCATTGATGATATTATTTGTGTTACGGACGATCAGGCCTACCAGACAACCAAGGGACTGGCCAGAAAAGAGGGGTTGCTCGTGGGCATTTCCGCCGGCGCCAACGTCTTTGCCGCTCAACAAGTAGCAGAAGGGTTGAGGCCCGATCAGAACGTGGTGACAGTACTGTGCGACACGGGCGAGCGATACCTGAGCATCGAAAAGTATTTTAATATCTGACTGACATCTGACACGATCATGCCCTGGAGTTGCCATGCAGTTTTCTGAAGAGCAAATCACACGATACAGTCGGCATATCCTTCTCCCCGAAGTGGGAGGGAAGGGGCAAAAGAAAATCGCCCAGGCGAAAGTATTTATAGTCGGCGCAGGGGGGCTGGGATCACCGGCGGCCATGTATCTGGCCGCAGCCGGCGTAGGAACCATTGGCATCATCGATCACGACACCGTGGATCGATCTAATCTCCAGCGACAGGTCCTCCATCACACGCCTGATATTGGACAGGCCAAGGTCCAGTCCGCGAAAGAAAAAATCGGTCTGATCAATCCTGAAGTCGTGGTCGAGACGTATCAGGATCGCTTGAACGCCCACAACGCGCTGGACCGTATCAGGCCCTATGATGTCGTGATTGACGGGGTGGATAATTTTCCCGCCAAATTTCTTATCAATGACGCCTGCTGTTTTGCGGGCAAGCCCCTCATCCACGGCGGTATTCTTCGATTCGAAGGTCGGGTGTTTTCCATTCTGCCCGGACAGTCGGCCTGCTACCGGTGCATTTTCAGCCATCCGCCGCCCTCCGGGCTCGTTCCCAGCTGTCAGGAAGCAGGCATTATCGGCGTGGTGGCCGGCATCATTGGTACCATTCAAGCGACAGAAGCGCTGAAACTGATCCTCGGGATCGGCGATCTTCTCACAGACCGCATCCTGGATTTTGACGCGCGCAAAACCGTCTTTCGTGAAATACGGACGCAACGCAACCCCAAGTGTCCCCTGTGCGGCACCCACCCGGTTATTACCACATTAGCTGAGCAGGAGCAGGAATCATGCCAGCTACAGCCACCAGGGACAGTCGGAGTATCCTAGTGTCGAAAGAGAAACCCTCATACGGGGCAACCGAGCAACGTCTCGGGGACGGTCGGAGTGATCTGATGCCGGAAGTGACAAAGATGAAGGCGCTCGCGTGTCGGGAATGCAGGAAAGAATACCCGACGGAAGCCCTCCACGTCTGCGAGCTGTGTTTCGGGCCACTGGAGGTCAAATATAATTACGACGACATCAAAGGCAGGATATCGAGAGACTCGATCCAGAACGGCCCCAAGTCGCTGTGGCGATACAAGGAGCTGCTGCCAGTTGCCAGTCGTCCAACGATTGGGCTGCACGCCGGCATGACCCCGCTGGTGCACGCCAAAAACCTGGGGGCCTTTCTGGGACTTGACGAACTCTACATCAAAAACGACTGCGTCAATCATCCAACGCTGTCGTTCAAAGACCGCGTGGTGGCCGTGGCGCTAACGCGTGCCAGGGAACTGGGCTACGAAACCGCGGCCTGTGCGTCCACTGGCAATCTGGCCAATTCCGTCGCGGCCCATGCGGCACAGGCCGGCATGCAATGTTACGTGTTTATTCCCAGCGACCTCGAAGCCGCGAAAGTCCTGGGCAATCTGATCTTCCGTCCCAAGGTCGTAGAAATCGAAGGCAACTACGATGACGTCAACCGCCTGTGCAGCGAGATTGCCGGCGAACGGCGATGGGCCTTTGTCAACGTGAACATCCGCCCTTACTATGCCGAAGGATCAAAAACCCTGGCCTTTGAAGTGGTAGAGCAGTTGGGATGGCACGCGCCCGATCAGGTCGTTGTTCCCATGGCGTCAGGTTCGTTGCTGACAAAAATCTGGAAGGGGCTGCACGAATTGCACACCGTCGGGATTCTTCAGAACGTGCAGACGAAGGTCAACGGTGCCCAGGCCGAAGGCTGCTCGCCGATTGCAACGGCCTTCAAGCACGGAAGGGATTTTTTTCAACCGGTCAAGCCCAACACCATCGCCAAATCCCTGGCCATCGGGAACCCCGCCGATGGATACTATGCCCTCAAAACGGCCGCGGAAAGCGGGGGGAGCATGGAATCCGTCACCGACGACGAAGTCAGAGAGGGCATCAAACTGCTGGCCCGGACCGAAGGCATTTTCGCGGAAACAGCGGGAGGCGTGACCATCGGCGTCCTCCAGAAACTCGTGAAACAGGGCGCGATCAGGAAACAGGACGTGACCGTCGCCTACGTGACCGGCAACGGATTAAAAACACAGGAAGCGGTGGTGGATTCAGTCGGGCGTCCATTCCGCATTCCGCCAAGTCTGGTCAAATTTGAACAAATGTTTGGACAACAGGGGGCAGCATGATTACCATACGCATACCCACTCCGCTTCGTCCCATGACCGGGGGCAAGAGCGAAATCGAAGGCAAAGGCAACAGCATCGGTGAATTGATTGAACAACTGAACATCGCGCATCCCGGGCTTAAAGACCGGATCTGCGACGAACGGGGGGAAATCCGCCGGTTCATCAACATTTACCTGAATGAAGAAGACATTCGCTTTCTGACGGGCAAGGACACGCCCGTCAAAGATGGCGATGCGGTGTCCATCGTTCCCGCTATTGCCGGTGGAAGCCATGACTAAACTACGATTCCACATTCGCTTTCCCGAAGAAAAAATTCCCGAGCCTATCGTGTATCATCTCGGGCATGAATACCGGGTCGTGACCAGCATCCGACGTGCAGACGTGCGCGAAACAACCGGCTGGATGGATATTGAACTGTCAGGAGAAACCGAAGAAATCGAACGTGCCATTGACGGCTTGCGCAGCAAAGGCGTCTCCGTGGATCCCATTGAATTGAACGTGGTGGAATAACGACCGATGGAGTTTACCGAAGAACAGTTAGAGCGATACAGCCGGCAAATTATCCTGAAGGAGGTTGGCGGGAAAGGCCAGCACCGGTTGAAACAGGCCAGGGTGCTCGTCGTTGGTGCCGGTGGCCTGGGTTCCCCGATCGCCATGTATCTCGGCGCAGCGGGCATTGGTACGATAGGCTTGATTGACGGCGACGTGGTTGACCTTTCCAATTTACAACGGCAGGTGCTCCACACGACGCCACACGTGGGTATGCCGAAAGTCGAGTCCGGCCGTCGGTTGCTGGAGGCCCTGAATCCCCACGTTCACGTCAAGACCTATCAGGAACCGCTCGACGCCGGGAACATGATGACCCTCCTGCCAGACTACGATCTGGTACTGGACGGCTCCGACAACTTCGGCACCCGGTTTCTCGTGAACGATGCCTGCTACTTCGCCAGAAAAACACTGATATCCGGGAGCATCTTTCGTTTTGAGGGCCAACTCGCCACGATCAAATCGCATGAAGGCTACCCCTGCTATCGATGTCTCTACCCCGAACCGCCTCCGGCCGGACTGGTTCCCAGTTGCCAGGAAGCCGGCGTGTTGGGTGTCCTGGCCGGCACCGTCGGTATTCTCCAGGCCAACGAAGCCGTGAAGGAAATTCTGCATATCGGTGACACGCTCGCGGACCGCCTGCTGATCTACGACGCGCTGGACATGACATTCCGTAACGTCGGTCGTCCCAAAGACCCCACCTGCCCGCTCTGCGGCACCGCCCCGACGATCACCACACTCGAAGAACATCACGTCTCCTGCAGTCTCTAACCCCCATGCTCAGCATCCCCACAGCCATCTGGGAAGATATGATTGCCCATGCCAGGAGCCTTGATCCGAACGAGTGCTGTGGCATGTTAGCCGGCAGGGCAGACGACAACGACGTAACGAAGCAGTATCGGATTACAAACATTCTGGCGACGCTGCACGAGACCGAGCTGGCCCGGTTCGATCAGGCGAAGCTGGCCGACCTTCAACAACTGTCTCCGGAAGAACGCGCCGATATTGCCTTCCAGATGGACGCGCACGAGCTGTCGCAAGCCCAGAAGGACATGCGTCACCACGGCCTCACGCTCAAGGCCTTTTACCATTCCCACACCTTCAGCCCTGCCCGCCCGTCCAACACAGATATTAAAATTGCCATGGAATTTGAAAGCTACCGCGCCATACTCAATCTCCCTCAACCCCTGCACGTCATTATCTCTCTCGAAAAGAAGGCCCACCCCGTGATCCTCGCCTGGCGGATCCACGATTCACAAGCCACCGAAGTATCCGTCGAACGCAGGTAGAGTCTTGTGCATCGCCCCCCGTTTGTTCCACAGAACAGGGAGGGTGTCGCCACCCGCCTGAACATTGTCCCCCGCAAACACTGCCCTGGATTCCTGCATTCGCAGGAATGACCATCTGTGGTGTCAGACGTCGCTCAGACGACGAAGGCCGGCTCAAAAGGTACGTTCAAACTGAACAGCCCCCAGAAACTGGAAGTCCTGCCGGGTGTCCTGACCGGCGTGGCGCTTCACACCCAGGCTCAGGAACAACGCGCCGCCGGCGAAGGGACCGCTCCAGGCGGCTTCCGCTTGCAGAGCGCGACCCGCCGGGGCCAGGTCAACCCGCTGGCGCCGGTACAATACCTCGCCGTAGCGCGTCCGACCGGTCGCCAGGTGCAACTCGGCCTCGCCCGATTCCACACGTAACGGCTGAGAGATCCGTAAGCCCAGCCAGTCACCATCTTGCCACCACGAGTGCCGCTCCAGTCCCAGGCTGAAGGCGCTGCTCTGCAACCGTGAGGCGTCGCGCAACAGTCCGCCCCCCTGGAACGCCGGGCGCGTCCAACCGAAGTAGCCCGAGGCGAGGGCGTACCAGTGGCCATTCAACAGCCAGCGGTGGTTGAAGCCTGCAAAAGCGGTCGTACTTGAGACTGTGCCGAAGGCGCCGCGCATGCGCGTGCCCAGAAACCCGTCCGTCTCCCATACAACGCCTGTCTGCAACGACGGATGCGCATGCCCGGGCTGATAATCCATGATGACCCCGAGGCCAGGGTCTCCTCCAATCCGCTCATAGTTTTCGTCATGCGCCGCGCCGTGCATCAGGGCAAAACCGAGATGCCCGCCGGAGGGCAACGATTGCGACCCGCCGAAGCCCAGGCCATCCTGCACAAGCGACAACCACGGCGCAGCGAAGGCCGAGCGGTCAACGAAACGGCCCGCCGAACGGTGACGGTACAGCCCCAACGAGCGTCCGTCATGACGCCCCCATGACATCCACCAGCCTGCTTCGACATCGCCTGGCCCACCCTGCCCTGTACCGACAAACGGGCGACTGGCATCAAATGACAACAAGACTTCTTCGACGTACTGGCCGGAGGGGCCAGACACGAATTCAAAGCGGCTGGGCATGCCCAGCCAGTCCTGTGCTCCTTGCATGCGCAACGCCCGCGGCAGGCGGCCGTTGTGCCCGGGACGGCGTACCTGTTCGCTCAGCGTTACCGGAAAGGGTGCGCCGAGTTCGTCAAATCCCACAACCCGCCCGGCATCCAGTGCGTCGCCCAGTTCCGCACCGAGGGCACCGCCCAGTTCCATCGTCGCCTCGAAAAGCGGCCGGGCAGTCTCGTCCTCCGGGACAGACGTCATGAGCATCCCCACAGGACGGGTAGCGGCGTCCAGATCCACGAGGCCATGGCCG